>VGZN01000035.1 GCA_016872635.1 Planctomycetota bacterium
CGAACAATACATCGCTCGATTACTGGAAGCGGAGCAAGCGTTTTGGGCTACCGTTGCGGAATCGGGCCAAGAATTCGAATTCAAAATCTAACGATCGTTTGCGCACACCCGATTTCGTGTTGCACGACTCCCTGCCGCAAAGTGAGCTACTTCGCTTGAAGCTTCTTTTCAAGCAGTTCGATTCGTCGCGTCAGAGACTCGACCTCCTCAGTTCGGGCAACACCCAAGCGCTCCATCGCATCGCTGATCCGTTCGTCGATCAACTTCGAAAACGCATCACCCGTCGACTCAGAAACCTTGCGCAGCTCGTTTTTGATCAAACCCATCTGGATCAGCGCATGGTCGATCTGTTGGTCGATTTGCGTACCGAGCTCTTTCCTTGCTGCTTCACTGCGGCGAGCTACTTCCTCGCTAAAATCTTTGGCTTGTTGCTCAGTCAACGGGACATGTTTGCCCAATTCATTGACAATCTCACCGATCCGTTCTTGCGTGAGATTCGCGAATCCAATGCTGGTAAAAATGCTTTGCTTAAGTGCTTCGAACATAAATTTCACCTTTCCTGCTGCTATCGACTGGAGTGACAAGCGTTGTAGCCACCACGCTCCGTAACGTTCGAAATCCACCGAACGGTGGAGAATATGCACGATTGCCTCGTTGCTTCGAATTTTTTAGTCAACAACCATCCTGACCTACCCTCATCTCTTCGCATTGTCGCAGATTTCCGTGGGACAAGGGGAGCAAAGAGATCGATTGGACAAAATTGCGTGGATGCAGCAGAGGCAATTGCTGCGCACGTCCGACCCAAAAAATTATTTCGAGTGGTTATTTCTCATGTAGTAAAGCCGCCCGTCTTCGGCTCCTCCTAGGAAATCAGGGATTCGATCACCGTTGAAATCAACGACCGTGGGACTAACATCATGCCCTTCGATGTTTTGGTTCGCTAAAGCTCCTGCGCGTTCGAAACGGAGATCAGGCTGTGTAGATGCCAGTCGCAATAACAGATCGGCATTCTTCGAATTCAGCAGTAGATCTGGCAGTCCATCCTGATTCCAATCTGCGACGCAAAGCTTGCGACGTCCGGAACCACCTGCTCTCTTTGGATTTAACTGGAGGGGACGACCATCGGCATCGCAGAAACTTCGGACCGGTTGCTTCAAACACAGTTCTCCATCTGCATTGCGAAATCGTTCGTAGAGCGCCAGAAAACCTTCAGTGTCAAGCATTGCTAAGTCAGGAAACCCATCGTGATTAAAATCGTAAACGACAGGCGTCGTGCGCCATTGGGTGAGAAGCGAACGCGTGTCAGGTCGTCTCCACCCCCAATCTAAGACCGGAGGGGCGGATGTCCACTCCACTTCGATGGGCGCCGGCAATTCAAGCACCGGTTTCTGTTTGGCTCCGACATTTTTTAGCCAAACAACCTCCCCTAAAATGCTGTTGAGGATGATATCCTCGAGTCCGTCCAAATCCCAATCGGCAATGCTGAACGTCGTGTATCCCCATTTCGCTTCGGCAGGCCCCTGGATGCTGCCATTGGTTCCGGCCGTGATGCGAAATGGCTTTCCACCCGCACTCAATGGTACCGGGGCCGCCCACTTGGGAGCCTCTATAATAGGACCACTCAAGTTCTCGAAGAATTCGATTTTTCCAGAAGTGTTTCCGGACACGATATCCTGGTCGCCATCATGGTCCCAATCGAAGCCGACGGGGGTTGCCAAGGCACCGCATTTCAACGCGTCTGCCTCTTGCTTGAAATAGATAGGTGGATCAAAAACTGGCGTAGTATTCGAGCCCTTTGCATTGCTATTTCGGATCCACGCGACGCGACCGTCTTCGTCGCCGACGATTAAATCCATGGCGCCGTCCAGGTCCCAGTCGATCGCGACAGGGACTATCATTTGCAATTCCATCGCTAGCGGTTTGCCGTCAGAGGCTTCGAGTCGCACACCGGTCGCATACTTGGGCTCTGTTCGTGTACCTTTATTTTGGAAGTAGGTAAACCCATCGAGAAACTCACCGCACAAGAGATCGAGGTCCCCATCACTGTCAAAATCCTCGAAGTTCGGGGATGGGCAACCATCGGTTTCGAGAGGTGTCCCCATGCTTGTGGTGATGTCCGCAAGCATCAACTGGATTGGAGCAGCGTACTTGCCCTCTGCGATCCCCTTGTGAATAAAAACAAAGCCTCGCAGTGGACCAGCTGTCCAATTCCCTGCATCGTCGTAGGAATCATCCCATCCATAGTAACTCCAGTCCTCAACTCCGACCGCCAAATCAAGGATTGAATCCCCGTCGTAATCGACGTAACGCCACTGGTTGTGCCGAACCTTTGGACCTTTCTTTTGCGTTCCTCCGGGTTTGTAAAAATCCGCTGGCACAGCCAACGAAACGCTATCGGAGGTTCCATTCCGAAAAAAATTCTTATACTCCCTTCCAGGACTCAGTACCCGCACCTCGCCTTGAACGTAGCTAGGCATCACATAATGCACCGTCCCACTGATCCGTCGACCCGGTCGAAAAATCGGAAGCGGCGTTTCCCTCGTGCTCCCCATCGTATTCTCGAAGAACCAAACCCCATTGGATGGCTTGTCCGGGCACGACACCATCAAATCGAAATCGCCATCTCCATCCGCATCGCAAGGGACCGGCCAGGCCCAAAGTCCCACACCTAGATCCACAGCTAGACCCGGGTGATTGTATCGTAACGGCCGCATCTCTTGGCTGAACGACTGATGTGCATCAAGTGACATAAAGAACGCAAAAAGGCAACCTGACAACAAGCGTATCGCCGGCATTACTGATGGTTTCCGATGTAACATGGCTGGGGTCTTCTCGAAATCGGGAAAGGGGCGGTTCAGTATGCCTTGCGATGAGTTATCCTTTTAGAGACGGTCTTGTTGTATTGGTTTTTGCTAGCTTGGAAAGTGATTGATCGATATGGTTACGGGCACTCGGAAAATTTTCTCACCCGCGACAGGAGGGCTTTCGTGTCTAAGGATGTTTTTCAGTCCTAGGATAACACCCCTCGTCGTCTTGTTGGGCGTCTTCGTCTCTGGTGTGAGTGCGATTGCTGAAGATTCTCCATCGCAGGTGTCCCCCTCGGAAAAACCAAAGGCGGTTCGCGCGTTGCTTATCTGTGGTGGATGCTGCCACGATTACGATAGCCAAAAAGGATTGATCAAAAAAGGTCTTGAGCAACATGCACATATCGAGGTAACCGTGGTGCATCAAGGCGGAACGGGGACGAGCGCTGAGATCGAACTGTACAAAAATCCAAAATGGGCAGATGATTTTGACGTGATCTTGCATGACGAGTGTTTTTCAGATGACAAAGATCCTGCTTGGCTAGCCAGAATACTTGCACCTCATCGCGCTGGAAAACCGGCTGTTATGATCCATTGTGCCATGCATTGTTATCGCGTCGGCAACGACGATTGGTTTGAACTATGCGGTGTTACAAGCCGTGGTCACGGCCCCCATTACCCGCACGAAGTTCGTAACGTGCGAGCAGATCATGAAATCATGAAGGGATTCGGCGCAGCCTGGGCGAATCCTGCAGGCGAGCTTTATCGGATCGAAAAATTCTGGCCCACTGCAACAGCCCTCGGAACGGCAAAGGACCGTGAAAATGGACAGGACCAAGTCTGCGTTTGGACCAATGATTATCGTGGAACTCGTGTCTTTGGAACCACACTTGGCCATCATAACGAAACGGTCGAGGACCCAGCATTTGTCCGGATGTTGACGCGAGGTACCCTTTGGGCTGCTGGAAAACTAAAGGAGGAATATCTCAAGCCAGAACCGGTCAAAAAAGAGCGCATCAATTTGGCTCTCGGAAAAAAAGTAACGGCATCGAGTGAACAAAAGGACCAAAACAACCTGGTTGGGATGGCTGTCGATGGGAAACGCGCTACCCGATGGTGCGCTAGCGGAGGTGGTTTTCCGCAATGGCTGGCTGTCGATCTTGGGTCCGAACAAGAAATCCACGGTGTAGGGATCGATTGGGAGTCGGAAGGAGCCAAATACGGCTACCGTATTGAGGTTTCGTTGGATGGCACGAAGTACGACTCGATATTTCAATCAGAAGCAGACGGGATCCTAGGCCGACAAGCGGATCATCCGATTGAGAAACGCATGGCTCGATTTATCAAGGTATCGTGCGATAAGGCTTCTCCGGGTGCATGGGCCAGCATCCGCGAACTGAAGGTCTTCGGTGCGGGCACAGTGGAGGTATCGATGGTACCCGTCGGTACCACCAAAGAATCGAATTTGCTAGGCGAATGCCGGCTTCCTGATGGGTTTGACGCGACGGTCTTTGCAGGTCCTCCTGCCGTGAATTATCCAGTGTTTGTCGCAGCCGCTCCCGATGGAACCCTATTCGTTTCGAGTGATAAAAACGGATCCTTGGATCGAGAGGCAAAACGGGGATCGGTGATTCGACTGAAGGATCTCGATGGGGATGGACGAGCAGACCAATCGAATCTCTACGTCGACGATGTTGATTCGCCGCGAGGATTGGTCTGGGACCAGGATCGATTGTATTTGCTACACCCGCCCCATCTCAGCGCTTTCATCGACGAAAACGGCGATGGTGTCAGCGATCGCCAGGAAATTCTCGTTCGTGACATCGCCTTCGGGTTCAAAGATCGTCCCGCGGATCATACGAGCAACGGGGTCACCATGGGGATCGATGGTTGGCTCTACCTGGCGATCGGTGACTTCGGATTTATGAACGCAGTCGGTACCGATGGCAAATCGCTACAACTGCGTGGAGGTGGTGTTGTACGTGTCCGCCCTGATGGTTCAGGTTTGGAACTCTATAGCCGTGGCACTCGAAATATTCTCGAGGTTGCGGTCGATCCGTTGCTTCGTGGTTACGCGAGAGACAACACCAATGATGGTGGAGGCTGGGACGTCCGTATGCATCACTTCAGCGGATTCGAAGACCATGGCTATCCACGACGTTATATGAATTTCTCAAATGAGATCATCGCACCTCTTGCTGATTACGGTGGCGGCTCAGGATGTGGAGCATTGTTCCTCGATGAGCCAGGGATGCCTTCGGAATGGAGTGATTGTGTTTACACTGCCGATTGGGGCAGGCAACAGATTTACAGGCATTCGGTAAGCGACGCGGGAGCCACAGTTTCGGTAGGCCAATCTGAGTTTCTCGGGATCGAGCGAGCAACGGATCTTGATGTAGACGCTAATTCGCGAATCTATGCCGCGAGTTGGAAAGGTGCAACATTTACCTATGCCGGTGAGGAAGCAGGATATGTTGTTCAATTGAAACCCAAGGGTTTTACCTCACCTGCACTTCCCGATTCGAATCGAGATTCCGATGAGGTTTGGCTGGGGATGCTGAAAGATCCCAGCCATCGTCGCCGATTGGAAGCCCAGCGAGTGCTCGTGCGTCGCGCTTGGTTGGATCCAGAGCGTGGACGAAGCATTGAACAGTCCATGGTCGAAATCGCAAGGGACCGAAATACGACGATTAAATCCCGAATCGCCGCATTGTTCGGATTCGTTCAATCTGCCAAGCAGCGATCGATTCCAATCCTTTTGGATCTCTGCAGCGATGCTGAATTGCTGCCTTGGACGATTCGAGCTATTGCGGATCTTGACGCCGTGTCCAACCCCGATTTTCTGTTCGTTCTTCGAAGTGCATTATCGACGAATCAACCTCGCACCATCCTCGAGGCACTGGTTGCATCGGCACGTGCCGGAGACAACGTTTGGGGAGAAACTGGGGAGATCAACTCTCGAGTTCTACGAGTTCAATTGGAAGCATTGCAAAACGTGGCCGATGCCACTGCCTCGCATTTAGGTAGTCCGGATCCTGTCATTCGACACACAGCGTCGTTGGCCCTTTCCAAACTGAGAGGGACCGAACAAGCGATCGCCGTACTCAAGTCCGAGAGTGCGTCCGAGTCTGCGAAACAACAGGCGATTTATTCCCTCCATGAACGGCACTCGGTGCCAGTGATTCAGAAACTGATACGTGAGTTGGAAGCTCCCAACTGCACCAGTGCGCTCCGCGAGTATTTACAACAGGTA
Source organism: Planctomycetota bacterium (assembly GCA_016872635.1). Classification (GTDB taxonomy): domain Bacteria; phylum Planctomycetota; class Planctomycetia; order Pirellulales; family Pirellulaceae; genus JBKCUI01. Next base: position 6,058 of record VGZN01000035.1, read on the forward strand.
CTCTGCCGACTCCATCAACGCGAGGGAAATTGGACTGGAGCGAGTTGGGGAACCCGTCCCGACACGCGCGGTCCATACTATCAACCCGAAGACTGGGAAGGTACCGAGTTGGTTCACAAAGCTTTGACCAGGGAATTGCAGAATGCGAATGCAATCAACGCCGCGAAATTACTCAAGCAAATGAGCCTCAATCGTATCGAAATCCAGCCGTATCTTGCCGCGTGGATCGCAACAAAAGACTGGGCTGCCCTTCCTATTTCAGAGCGCATGGCTGTTTTGCAGAACTCAAAGATCAAACAGGGTACGGAAGGTGAACAAATCCTGGCGAAACTAAGCGAAGTTCTAAAAATCGAAACCGCTGATCCGACGGATCTGCTAGTGATTTCGGACTTTATTCTCAAGCAAGGAGCCCAGGGAGGAGCACTGATCGTGGCCGACATCATGGAGAAAGCTCGATCACTTCCAAAGGATGTTTTGCGATCATTATGGATCCAGTGTTACACCAGTGATCAACTTCCTCGCTGGAACGATCGGTTGAAACAAATCCTCGATGACGCGTCACGCGATCCGGTCACCGTTGGGCTGATCGTCGCTTCGGTGGCTAGCAGAAAGGATCAAGGAAAAGGGATAGATGTTCAGCACATGGTGGAGCGATCCTGGCAAGACGAGTCGATCGTCGGAAAACTACTGTCCGAGTTGCAACGCATCGATGCCAAACCGGCCGAGCCCATGATCCGACGCGCGTTGCTCGATAAGCGGTCTGGCATCGCCGCCCTCGGTAAAGAGATCGCCGCTGCATGGGGACTCGCCGATTTGGCACAGTGGACGGGACCGAAAATTTCGGACGTAGGACGCGATGTCGCTTTCAAGCAAGCAATTGAGCTGCCCGGGGACGTTGTTCGTGGAGAACAACTCTTTGGGCTCCTGGGGTGTGCAAAATGCCACGACGTGAAACCATCGGAATCTCTCCGTGGCCCCTACTTGCCAAACGTGGCAAAAACCTACAAACGCGAACAGCTCGTCGAAGCGATTCTTTCACCTAGCAAATCGATCGCTCAGGGCTTTGTCCAAAACATCTTTCGCTTAGATGATGGAACGATTGTGTCCGGTTTCGTGACCAAAGAAAGCCCCGAACTTGTGGTTCTCCGCAATGCCGAAGGGGATGTCATTGAAGTCCCAGTCGAATCCATCGAAGAACGCAAGGAGAGTCAGTTGTCGGTCATGCCGGAGGGTCTCGCAGACCCAATTCCAGTTACTGCACTCGCGGACCTGGCAAGCTACCTTCAGTCGCTCGGCCAGTAACCTGCAAAACGCTTTTGGGTCCATTCAATGGTGCAATCCATCGGTTCGCCTACCCTGGCCCAGCAGGGAGGGATCCGATCGAATTCGGCCCAGAACAATGGATGGTGAATCGTAGGAAACCGTACTCGGCGATCAGGATTGAATGCCAGTAAACGCCCGCCCTTGGGTATTTCCACGCATTTGACTTCCGAAATCTTGAGCCAATCTGCACCCTAGTTTGAGTTCGCTCAAGTGCCCCGATCGAAAGCATCGATACCATCCCTACAAACCGCAGAGTTCACCACGGCGTCGTGCTAGCAAAACACTGGAGAGCAAGTGGGTTTTCACTAGGTCCCGAAAACCAAAATCAACTGCGGCATAGTTGGGCTCATCCTGTCGGTGGTCCCATCGACGGCTTGGACGCAATCTCCGGGAAGCGGCGAAAGTTTTCGGCCACCAGAGTCCCTAGCGACGGATGGATCATTGCCTCCCGGGGAAAAATCTCCTAAGGGCGTTCATGGCGATCCAATCGCTGACGGAGTAGACCGTCGGTCCAATGCGGGCAAAAGGTCAAACGGTGTATCCGATGGAGAACCACCCACTCGTGACGGCAACAGCAATGAAAGCCAACCCCTTACCCCGAGCCTTGGGGATTCCCTAACCCCATTGGGTACGGGGCTATCCTCGGACGTTGGTGGGATAACTTCGGCGATTTCCGGAAATGCTTTTTCGGAAACGGATGCCTTGAGTTCCGGTCTAAACTTCAATGAGTTCCCCAAGGAGTATCAAAGTGGTTTGTTCTTGAGGAACGATCGCTGGGCCATGAAGATCGGTGGGTTTGTCAAAGCGGATTTGAATCGGGATTTCAATCCGCTCGATTCCACGGATTCGTTCAACCCTGCCACAATCCCGATCGGCGCCCCACCTCGAACCAACTCACGATTTCACGTGAGGCAAACGCGATTGAATATGGACGCGCGCTGGATTTCGGATTCAGGCGAACCATTGCGGATGTTGGTAGAGGGAGATTTCTTTGGCGTTGGGGATACATTGCGTTTACGTCATGCTTACGGAGAGTATGGGAATTTTATCATTGGCCAAACGTGGACCACGTTTACCCACCGTGCAGCACTCCCCAATACGCTGGATTCCGTAGGGGATGTTGCGAGCGTGGGCCGACGCCAAGCTCAGGTGCGATACACCCGTAAATGGATGGACGGACGATGGGCCTTCGGGGCTTCTGTCGAAAATGCGTTGGTCACGGCGGATGACGAATTGAACACCTTTGGAACGGCGAGAACCCCGTTTCCCGACGGAATTGTGAGGCTTCGCTATTCGGTAGATCGCGGGCAATTTCAGATTGCAGCGTTAGGCCGAAGACTTGGGTTTCAGCCAACCGATCAGGAGGTGATTCTCGGGCCGGCAGGAGGACTCAATGGGACAGGTTTCTTCGACATTACAAAACGAACTCGCTTGTATAGTGGTATCTTGTGGGGCCAAGGGATTGGAAGTTATCGCGACCTCCCCGACTTTGCGAGGGTCGATACGACGTCTGGAAAAATCCTTCCTTCCATCGCATGGTACTCCGGCTTAACTCATCAGTGGAACGACCGGTGGTCATCCAATCTCACCTTTAGTGAGGGGCAGGTCTTCAATGCTGCCGGACAATCGCCAGCTAGTATCAATCGGCTACAGTACCTTGCCGTAAATCTGATTTGGCAACCCAGTAAATACACCTTTGCTGGTACGGAGTACCTGTGGGGGACTCGCCGCGATTTGGACATGGAGATCGGGCAGGCAAACCGCTTGATGGTAAGTTTTGGTTTCTTACTGCCTTGAGCCCACCGCACACGCGGTCGCAGGCATCGATTGCTAGCTGCATGGATGTTGGACCCATTGCAGGTATGCAAACCCACAAAATGCCGCGAACACCAACAAAAAACCCAGTGACAACAAAATGCCACTGGGTGTGTATGGAAGAACGTGCAGTCAGGGAGTGACGCATCGACCCATCGATGCCTAGAACTGGATCTTGTACTTGTTGGTCATGGTACGACGCATGTCGGAGATCGCTTGTTCCATCTGTGCCATCATTTGCTTGAACGAAGCATTTCCCTTGGCCTGAGCAACTTGATAGTATTTCATCGGGGAATTTGGATCGGCGTAATTGCCGTTACCACCATAACCAAACGATGCGTATCCGTAGCCAAGGTTCTGAACACTAGTACCGCTGAACACTGCAGAAGTATCTCCGTCTGAGCCTGCATCGTTCGCGACCGATTGGGCTCCCGAAGCGATGTTGGTCAGCTGCATCGAAGCGCTATTGGTACGCAAAGACTTTGCGACTTCGGATGCAAATTGGACCAAATCGGTATCGATGTTAAGCGTAGGCATTTCATCGATTCGGTTTGCCATGTTGGCATTCCACTGAGCGCGTTCGCCGGTGTTATTGGCCGAGTAATCGCGCACACGATGGACAACTTGAACGACCTTTTTGAAGTATTCTTTCGAGTTTTCTGCAATCACGCTAGCGCTCGATTCCTGAGTCGGCGCTGGTTTAGTTGCGTCGGCTGAATCTCCAGAAGCTGCGTTTTGGCCATTGGTATGGCGGTGAACCGTGAAGAGTCCCAGCAAATCGTCGAGTGCTTCGTGGGTGATTTCACCGGTGAACTTCAGGATCTTCCCGTCCGAGCTGGCGGTTTGATTCCATTTCGAGAAATCGCCGATAGCCGATCCCCTGCGTTCTAAAACTTCATTGAAGAAGGCCTTGGCGATTGGGGTTAGCTCCGTTGGAGCTTCTTGAAACTCAAGCGTGATCACGGTATCCGACAAGCTTCCCTTATTGACTGACAGGGTAGCTCCGTGCATCCCCGCGATAGATCGTGCAATCTTCTTGACGTCTTTCCCCGCAACAGACTTCAGACCAGCCAAGTTTTGTTCCAGGATTTCTGCTGAGATCAGATCTTCCAAATCCACGGCGATCATCGCTGCAACTTCACCGAGCTGGGCGCCCGCAGCACGTTTGAGGTAATCGCTTACGCTCGGACTGCGGTCCTTTTTCAACCACAGCCCCAGGAATTTTCGGTCCGCAGGTCGAACGATCGACAAAACCTCATTTTGAAGCGGAACCAAATACATTTGGTTGGGTGTCCAGATCACTGAGCGATTGTTGACATTGTCCACATATCCACCCATTCGCTTGGCGATCGCGTCAGCGTCAGGAGCTGCTTTCAATGCCGCATAACCAATTTCCCAGCTTGGTTGAAGCGTTGAAAAATTGAGTTCAGCGGCAACCTTAACTCGATCCACCCCAGCCGGCATGTCAAACTCAAGAGGGGTACCCATGGAAAGCTTACGAAGGGCATTCACATCGCCATGAAGAATGGCATTTGCAGGCTTCGGACAGGACTGCAGAACATCTCCGAGGGAGGGTTCGTTGGCCCGGGTCAAGGACTGAAACTGGAATGCGACGAGGAGGGCAAGACTACAAACTTTGAGCTTCATCGAATCGTTCTCTTACAAAAACAGGAGGGACACCGCTTCGTATTTTGGCTAGTGAACCTCGAAAATGCTACCGATAGCGGACCGATTAATTGCGAAAAATGAAGCACTTTTTGCGGGGTTCACCCCATTTTTTGATCGGCAAAATAGGCAAAGTACGATCCTAAGCCCGAAGCTGTGTAGGCGTCTCGATCGTTGGGACGGTTGGGAATAAGCTGCTGTGATCCCCCGATTTTAAACGAAGTCTTCTTCCCAAATCGAATGCGGATCAAAACTCATCGAAGCGATCATGCTCATGATGACGCAGCCCGCGAATGCGACCGCAGCAGGACCGATGTGAAACTCGACCATGCCAGAGAGTTTGATCAACATCACGAGGAAGGCTAGGAGCATTACATCCATCATGCTCCAGCGACCAGAAAACTCGATCACCCGATAGGCCCAAGAGCGATGATGATGCTCCAGCCAACGAAACCAACAAAGCTCCAACAGAGTCAGTAACTTTGCAATCGGAAGGGCGATCGAGAACAACAATATTATCGTTGCGATGAAAACACTGCCTTCGTGATACAGTTCGATGATTCCACCGAGAATACTACTGGTGTAATGATGTCCGAGTTTTTCAATTTCCAGAATAGGAAGCACAACAGCAGCAGGAAACAAAAGCATCGCCCCAAATGCAGCCGCTGCAGTACGCTGTCGGCTAGCCCCTTTATCCACACAGCGATCAACGATTGCACCACAACGGGGACAAACGGATACCGCAATCTCATCAGAGGCGGCGATCGATTGAATCAAACCGCAGCAATGGCAGGCTTTCACGCGATGCTCGGCAATTCGCTCTGGGATCCCTCCGATGGCAATTGGATCCACCGCTCCGCTTTCAATCTCTTTCATGATACCCGTCGGATCCGTTCTCTCTGCCGTTGATAGTTTTACTTGGCGATGATAATTTTTACTTGGCGATGAATCGTAAAACAGAATTACTCAATGCACGGGTGATTGGTACCTCCCACTTGGCATCGCCGGTAGCATTAACCCGCATCGGCGGAGTCTTCTAATAGTTTCTTGGCACGCGCCAAATCCTTTTCTCGTACGACGACTTGGGTGTAGCTAGCCGCACCCGGCCAACCGGCCGACCCCCCAGTGCCGGATCGAATCGCTTGGATACCCACCTCTTCGAGTTGTTCGATCACTAAGGTAGCTTCGAGTTCGGTGAGAAAATCGCAAAGCACAACGGGATTATTAGGATCGTGGCTCATCGCATCACCATTTTTCGATTGCAGACGGCAATCACGAGGTTGCAAACTGTTAGGAATGGGGGGTGTACTCCGGCGGACAAGGGAGTATGAGCTATCGCATTCGCAAGGATCAACGTTTATTTCGATCGAGGAATTTTCTTTGGATCACAGGGATGCCTTCTTCAAGCATTCGGTTATTCAGTTTCATGACCAAGTTCGCGGAAAGCAACCACAGTGACCAAATATCCTTTCCATCAGGATTCACGATTGCCAATTCCCCTGCGGGTAACTCCAAAGCGTTCAAACTGATTTGATGGTTTGCTGTGAATTTCCGCAAAGCGTCCATCTCGTCCGACTGGAATGTTTTGGAGATCAGATAGCCTTCCGCTCCTACCAATTCCTGGTACAGATCACCGTCTATTTCGGCTCCGATTTCCTCGAGATAATTCGCAATCGCGCTGATTACATCATCGGTCGGGCCTTCCTCTGGAAAAAGGAACTCAGCGAAATAGACGGGTTCGTCGCAAGTGCATAACCGCCAGCCAGGCTGCGACCCATCCCACATGCACTGAAAATTCCTCATGGGATCGTACCTCTCGTCCCCCGCTGCAATCGGATCCCACTTTCGATACCTGAGCGTTTCTTTAAAGCCCAGTCCATCGGGAAAAAGTCCGACCCATTGAACCCGCATTCGTGTGCCTCGAACCACGATCAATGAGTGAATCGAATACTCATCGGATTCCCATGCAGCGAAATAGGTTTTTCGACCGTCCGTGCAATCGCTGTCCGTAAGTTCGAAACAAGGAGTAAAGCCCCAATTCTCCTCCGAAAACGGACCTTGCTCCCAGCAGTTGGCAAACAAACGTCCCTTACGTGTCCTTAACTCCATCCGAATGACATCTTCATGCTCGGGATCTTCGGTCCAATACGTCCCGGTCGGGTGCTTCCGGCCCATTCCAATCTCCCTTGGGAAGTAGCAACAGCGAACGAAGAAGCCAGCCGTTGGTAGCCCCTCCAGATTTTGATCAGCGACATTGGATACGAAAGGTGCTGGTTTGGAAAGCGTTCCACGTTTTTAGCGAAAATCGAACCCCCGCATTGGTTTCTGACCCATCTTAGTTTCAACTCGCGCCCCTGATCCGTTAGACTATGGTTCCGTTCAATCAAGCGAACTGTGGACCAAGCGTCCACCAACTTACCGCCAGTACGCTGGCCTTCGATGCGACATCGATTGTTCCCACCCTCTCTTTATGGACGATTCGTCATGCGATCCATTTTTACCTTTCTCTGTTTTTTGTTGACTTTGAGCATGGTTGGTTCATTACAAGCCCAGACATCCGGCGTTCCACAACCCCCTAGAACTCTCGGCTCGATCGAAAGGTTCAAGCCCGAATTCGATAAACTGGTTGGGAGCGATGCGAAGATTGAGATCCTGGCTGACGGCTTTACCTGGAGCGAAGGGCCATTGTGGATGGGGGACGCCAAAAATGGCTACCTTCTGTTCACAGACATTCCAAGAAACTCGATTTTCAGCTGGTCGACACACCACGGAATCTCTCTCTTCATGCAACCGTCCGGATACACCGGCGTCACTTATTACGGTCTCGAGCCAGGTGCTAACGGTCTTCTCAAAGACTCCAATGGCAACCTTGTCATGTGCGAGCATGGCGATCGTCGTGTCAGTGTATTGACACCAAACGGTGGCAAGCGGACGCTCGCTGACAACTACAAAGGCAAACGACTCAACAGCCCCAATGATGGAGTCTTAAAGTCCAACGGCGATATCTATTTTACAGATCCACCCTACGGGCTTCCGATGCGCGAGAACGATCCCCGACGGGAACTCGATCACTTCGGCGTCTACCGGATTTCCAAGGCGACTGGTGAACTGACTCTGATCACCACGGAATTAGCTCGACCAAATGGCATCGGCTTCTCTCCGGACGAGAAAACCCTCTACGTTGCACAAAGCGATCCGAACAAAGCTATTTGGATGTCATTCCCCGTGAAAGAAGATGGCACTGTCGGTCCCGGCAAGCTTTTCTACGATGCGACTGACCAAGTCGGAAAGCATCCGGGATTGCCCGATGGACTCTCGGTAGATACCAACGGAAATGTATGGGCCAGCGGCCCTGGTGGGATTTACGTTTTCAACAACCAAGGAGTCTTGCTAGGTCGCATCTACACAGGCGACCGGACGAGCAACTGCTGTTTTGGTGAAGACGGCTCAAGTTTGTTCATCACAGCCAATAGCAATCTATGTCGCATTCGCACCAATGCGATTGGTGTGGATTTTGCAAAGCAGGCATCTGGGAAGTAGCCCACGATCGAGACTGCAATAAACGCGAAGATCAACAACCTACAAAAGCCCGCAGATGATTCTGCGGGCTTTTTCTATCAACGCTGAACGATACCCATTGTGCTAATCCTTCTCCTCGCTAACCCTTCTTAATCCGTGTGATGCAGGTTCGCCCATCGCGAAAAAACTTTCCTTCGCTCCCGAAAGTGAACCTAGGGCTTCGATAACGAGGGGCTTTGGCTTGTGCTTTGGTCTGCAATACGAGTTTCAATCTCAGCGATCTTTTCCTTCAACAGAGCCAACTCAATCTCTGGTGATTCGTGTGCTTTCGATGCCACATTTGTCGACGTCGCTTCTAGGGCTTCTCCACGGCTACGGGGCGTATCGCTCTCAACACTCGGCTCGTCGCGCGACATCGAAGCCAGTCCCGCGCCGATGACGGCACCGACCACTCCACCGATTGCAGCGAAAACCAATCCTGCCGCAATTGCGAAAAAGATTTCTATCAGTCCGAGCACATTAGCAAAGAGGATGTCCTCTGGGCCCTTGGGTGCCCGCTCGATGCTACGGAGCATCGACAAGAAACCACTGATTACTATTCCGATTAACAAACCTCCAATGCCCCCGCATAAGCTTCCTAGGATTGCTTTGTTCAGTCTGTTAACCAAGGTTCACCTCCTCAATCAATGCTTTTTAAAAGGCAATAGAGTCGCTACTTGCAAGTCTAGGGATTGCGGAACAGATCAAGATTCAATGCTAATGCTTGGAACAGATATTTACTCACCGCTGTTCAATATTTCGATTCTATGGCCATACTGCTTCATCGACAAGCGAAAAAGGGATGGAAAGGCAACTGTTCGACGACGGCGGAGCGTCGTGCCACGATGGACCTCAGTATGTGCGTCTGCGCAGGTATTTGTGGTTATTCTCCAGCGATTGGCCATGGGGCTACGGAGGCTCGCAACGCATACGCATCGTAAAGCTTCGTCAGTTCAGCGACGAGTTCGGGATAGGTCTTTGCAAGATCGTTTCGTTCGGTGCGATCCTTCGTTAGATCGTACAGTTCCCATGGTCTTTTGTGTTTGGACACTAGCTTCCAATCGCCGCGTCGTACCGCGCGGTTCCCTTCGTGTTCCCAGTAAATTGCCTCTCGCTCAATGGCTCGACCAGAAAATGCGGGAACTAGGCTTCTTCCTTCGAGAGGGGGAGCATCGCTCGGGTAATCGGCTTTTCCAAGTTCCACCAACGTCGCTGCGATATCGATCAAGTGGCTTGGGTGACGTCTCAATTCTCCACGCTGCGAGATCCCTTGTGGCCAATGGACGATCAACGGTGTACTGATTCCACCCTCGTGAACCCAGTGCTTGTACTCGCGCAATGGCGTATTGGAAACGTTTGCCCAGCCTTGGCCGTAGGCAACGTAGGTATCCTCCCTCCCTGGCATAACTTTGGGCCCCATACGAACAGGGAAACCGTCGCGGGTTTGGCTTGGTGTACTACCGGAAGCAGCGAAATCAGTTGCCTTCATCGGGGGAAGCGTCGGCGCATCGGGCCTGAGAATATTCGGATGATTCTTGTTTCCCGTTCTGCCGGTTCCCTCGGCGCATCCTCCGTTATCCTGCATGTACATGACCACTGTATTCTCAAAATACCCCGCCCTCTTCAGCTCCTCGATCACCTTTCCGATCCCTTGATCCATACGGTCGACCATGGCCGCGTAGACTTCCATGCAAGCCGATTCCCACTCTTTGTTGTCGATCTCATCCCAATTGCCGACACCCGGAGGCAACGGTTCCGACGGATCAATCAATCCTAGCGAGATCGCTTTTTCATACCTTGCCCTTCGGATCGGTTCGTACCCCGAATCGTATTTACCATCGTACCGTGCGATATCCTCGGGCAGGGCATGCATCGGCCAATGCGCAGCGGTATAAGCCACGTAGAGCAAGAACGGGCTATCTGGAGTCTCTGAGCGATGCTCACGGATAAAACGGACGGCATGATCAGAAATCGCGTCGGTGTAGTAATAGGTCTCGGGAGTGTATTCAGGATCTGCGAACGGCGAGATCATGGTATTGTCGCGGACGAGCGAGGATGGATCAAAAAAGCTGCCCGCCCCATGGATGGTACCGTAGTATCGATCGAATCCACGCTGGCATGGCCAATTATGCTTAGGCCCATCCGCGTTCGTATGGCGAGTCACATGCCATTTACCGGTTGCATAGCTGCGGTAACCCGCCGGTTTGAGCATCTCTGCAATGGTCTTGCAGGACTTATTCAGGTTTCCGCGATACCCGGGAATACCCCTATCCTCCATCATGTGACCCACACCCGCTTGATGCGGATAGAGTCCGGTGAGGAGACTAGCGCGTGTGGGGCAGCATCGAGCGGTGTTGTAAAACTGAGTAAAGCGAAGTCCGTTTGCAGCCAACCGATCCAAATTGGGCGTTTGGATCTCTCCTCCGTAGCATCCAAGGTCGGAGAATCCCATGTCGTCGCTAAGGATCACAACGAAGTTGGGACTAGCGGGTTCAGTGAATCCGTTGCTGACCCCACCTGACATTAGCACAACAAGAATCATTAAAAATGGGCTGAGTCTAAAAAACATCTCAGGTAGCTTTGCTATCAAGGGCACTTAAAAACATGTCTAATTCCGTAGCGGCATCAGTATCGAGACGATACTCAAGGGCTCCCGCGATTCCGGCGACTTGTTCGGGCGAGCGAATCCCAGCGATCGCTGCCGTCACTGCAGGATTTTTAAGAACCCAGCCAATCGCAACTTCACCAGGCGAACGACCTACACGCGCCGCGATCTGCGTTACTTTTTCGGCGATCTTAAGATTGCGACTCAACAAGGGTTCTTGGAAAAACGCGCTGCGAGTTCTCCAGTCGTCGCTTGGAAGGTTGGCAACGCGTTCGCGCGTCATGCTGCCCGTAAGCATCCCAGAACCCATCGGTGAATAAGCGATCACGCCGATCCCGTTGGCATGTACATAAGGCAGCGTTTCTGACTCGACATCGCGTCGAATCATCGAATACGGAGGTTGGAGCGAGGTGATGGGTGCGATTGCCGCAGCTCGCTTCATCTGCGATGCATTGAAATTCGAGACACCAATCCACCTTACCTTACCCTGCCGTTGTAACTCCACGAGTGAGCCCCACCCTTCCTCGATGTCCTCGTCGGGCTCCGGCCAATGGATCTGATACAGATCGATGGTGTCGACTTGCAGTCGCCGCAAACTCTCTTCGCACTCGCGCAAGATCGAATCGCGTTTGAGAACCTTGATAATCTGACGATCGCTCGTCCATGCCCTTTCGCATTTTGTGAAGACGTACGGCTTAGTTCCAGGGTAAGTCTTGATCGCCTCGGCGACAATTTCTTCGGAATGCCCTAGCCCATACACTGCCGCAGTATCAATCCAGTTCATACCAGCATCGAGGGCCGCATGGATCGATCGAATGCTAATCTCGTCGTCTTGATCGCTCCACGAAAACGCCCAACCGCCCCCCCCTATTGCCCACGCTCCGATACCGATCGGAGAGAGTTTTAAATCGGAGTTTCCTAAAGCTTTGTATTCCATGATATCCTTGGTTGTCGACGAACGAGTAGTGCGAGTGTTGATGGGCGATTTTCTGTCATCCCTTATTGCCTCGCGAGGTAGAGACGCTTCAGCCGTTTTATAACTTGAACGTTAACGTATTCAAAGCGAAGAACGTAAGGGCTGCTAGAACGGCCCCGATGAGCGGACCGACTACCGGGACCCAAGCGTATCCCCAATCGCTGTCCCGTTTCCCAGGGATCGGTAGGATAGCATGAACAATGCGAGGCCCTAAATCACGAAACGGATTGATTGCATAACCCGTGGTGCCCCCCAGGGAAACACCAATTCCGAAGACGAGCAGTCCGACCGGAAGGAGTCCAAGCGACCCAAGACCTATTTTGGTCTCCGGCATTCCAATGATCATCAGTTTACCCTCTGGAATCATGGGAGACGTTTCCAAGCTTGGAGCCACCATGAGAAAGATCGGCAGGATTAATGCGTACGTCCCGATCGCTTCGCAGATCAACGACTGCGTATGATTTCGGATGTTGGCACCTGTACAGAAGCACGCCAATTTGTCATCGCCACTCGGGGTAGCCAAGAAATGTTTACAATAAAAGATGTAGACAA
>VGZN01000036.1 GCA_016872635.1 Planctomycetota bacterium
GGCATCCGATCTTTCACGCCCCAGGAGCAATTGTGCCAGGAATCGGCAATTTATTTGCAACCAAGCGGCCGGCAAGTAGTATAAAACCCAATGTCAGGGCCATCCCGAAGTTTTTACGGACCAATGAACTTATGCAACTCAGATTCACCACTTTGACCGGTTTCGCACTTGCCGCATTCGCGGCTATCCCGTCCTTTGCTCAAGACCCACTGGATGAGATGTACGGCCGAGCGATCCATGAGTACTACCGAGGGGACGTGACCAAGGCTGAGCAGATCCTCAATGACGTCATCGCAGCGGGAAGCGTCGACCCTCGCGCGTACTACTTCCGTGGCTTGTGCCAATCTGCCATCTCTGGAAGCCCAGAGGCAGGGCAGTCCGATTTTGAACAAGCGGCCCAGCTGGAAATTGATGGTAAGAAAGTCGTGAATGTTGGAAAAGCTCTGGAGCGCGTTCAAGGTTCAGCACGATGCCAAATCGAAAGCATCCGTCGCAAGGCTCGGCTCGCGTCCCGAAGCAAGTACCTCGAAATGCAAAAGATGCGGTACGATGAGTCCCTTCGCTCAGGCTCGGTGGTCGTACCACCTCGCGCCCCAGATGCAGCACCTGCCCCAGTCCCCGGCCCTAACGATCCTTTCCAGGATAGTTCGGAATTGAACAAGGGAACTCCCGTTCCGATGCCGGAGGCAGCAAAGAAGGCTCCAGCACCTAGCGACGATCCTTTCTCGGGCGATGCTCCAAAAGCAGACGCACCTCCTGCTGACGATCCGTTTGGCGGGAATAACAATCCTCCCCCTGCCGGCGATGATCCATTCGGTAACTAATTTTGCCCGGTTGACAGCAACCGTTTCCTACGGGCTATCGGTTCCTCAACATCAAGGAACCATGGTTGCATCCGGGTAACGGTTAATGCCTACGGGGGTCAACTGTCCTAGATCGTTTGTCGATCCATTGCGCGGCGCGAACAACTGCCGACCATTTCCCGAAAGCCAAGCGATTACACCGTATTCGCTTGGCTTTTTTTCTTGAGATGCAACCTTCGGCGGAATCCCGCAACATCGGCCGAATGTATCCCCGCAAGCAACTGCAGGTACATGGAAGTACATACACGAGTTAACATGCTCGGAAGAAACGTGCACGGGGGGAAAGGTAGCTTTTACAGGGGGGATAACGGGCTGAAAAGCACTTCCGCGATTGGGCACCTGGACTTACGATTACGCCCAGTAATTCCCCAGGTGAGGGCCCCCGTGACCATTGACTTCTCAGAGAATGTAAAAGAAGAGGACTTATGCCAAGTCCTCGGCTATCTGAACTTCGCGTCAGGCAAGCTCGATGCAAAGTTCCTGGCGGCCATGAACCGCCTCTATCAACAGGTTCTCGCCGGAGTTCCCGGCCAAGCCACACCGTATGCGGGTCTACCTCCGTGGTTGGTGATCCAGCAGTGGCTTCAAGACCGACTCGATCGTCTTCGCGAAGAGAAACCTATCTTTCGCGAGAGCGAACAAGCGAGCCACGTGCTGCAATTGGTGCGATTATCGTTGCTCCCCGATTACCTCGACTACCACAGCGACTTGTTATTCCATCAAGAGCCCGAGGGGCTGTTCAACGGATTGTTTTTAGGCCGAGCGATTGAAGCCGTGCTACGACAAGGCCCACCGTGGAATGAGATCGACCGCGTTGTTTCAGGAGCCATCGACAGTCTCAACGACTATGTAGGCTATCGACCGGTAGCGGTCCTCGAAGGCCGACGCCTGGAACCATACCCGCATGAGTGGCTACGGCCGATCCCACTGTACATCAAAGATGTAGGAGTGGCTTATGGACCCTATCATGAATTGATCGATCGAGCGCTGAAGATCCTTAGGAATACATCTCCTCAGATCCTGCGAGACGCTCAGTACGATCCCGATCATCTCGATGAACTAGCCCTCGATCCGCGTGCTTACGATTTCGATCACCCTGTCAATAAACGACCGAACTATTATTTCGGACTTTGGGATCCTCACTGGATGGATGGTTCCGGCTACTACCGTCGGTTCGTCCTTCAACAAGTAACCGTCGATGCGCTGCTCTCGCGAGTGAAGAACAGCAAAGACATGCCCTACGACCAAGTCCTCACTGAAGCAGCTGCAGTGCTAGCAGGGACGATGCTGATGGCTTCTGGCATCTCCGGCGGCAGCGCCAACGCCTTCTCCTCGACCACAACCTTGGTAGGGCTCCTCGGTCATATCGCAAACTATCGCGATGCTTTTTATGCAGAGTTCTTAGAATCGATCGATGGCCACCATCGTGAGCGGTTGGACCAGGAAGCATCCATTCGACGTCAATCGCTCGGCGGAGCAAGGCAGGAACTCAATACGACCCTCGCCCGACTGAGGGCTGCTCAAGTAGAACGGGTACAGGTAGCTCGTATCTTTGCTCGTATGGGAAACGCGACAGCTGCCAAAGACGAGTCGGATGATGTCCAAGTACCCTCGGCCCGTATCCTCTGCCGAATCGATTGCCTGCTCACCATCGGAAATCAACTTCTTCGACGCGGCGAGCTGACCAAGGCATCGGAAATCCCGGAGCAGATTTTCGATTTGATCCAACGCGGCATCGAATGCGGCGCTTTGGTGGATCCTTGGAACATCCTAGGTTTCGCCGGCAATTTTCCTCGGTTCATCGGCTCCGACTCCACGGTTCTCGATGAACGGGTCGGGGAACTCGTCCAAATCATGGAGCAAACATTCTCGCTCCTCTCACGTTTGTGGCGGGAAGCGGCTGCGAGTGACGACGACGAACTTTGCAAAAGCACCGAAGCCCGCTTTCGAAGCATCGCCAACTGGTGGCGCAAGTACGCGGCTCATGAGGTGAGCGATGTGCATGCCACTGACCCGCAGGTTGCATTGGAGTCATCCCAGCTAGTGGCAAGAGCTCTCCGTTTGTGGAATCGCGGTGGGGCTGCAGCCGGGGATCTCAAATTTTGGGCACCGCACGCCGAGATCTTTGATTCCCCCAAGGCCTACGCGTTGGTGATCGAAGCACTTCTCGATCGCGGTGATTTTGTCAGCTGCATGGCGCTGCTAGTGCATTGGTTGAGCCAAGCCAGCCACGTCGGACTGCAGAGCGGCAATACGTCCTACTCGGACTTGGCTCGCATGTGGCTAGATAAATTATTCGAACATGCTGCTGAACAAGAACACGACTCTGAGAAGCTAGTCCAAGACTGGGCTCTGGTCGAAAAGTTTTTTGACTACCTCGAAGCCAATGGCGAATCATTTTGGCTCGTCCCTGAGTTTCAACTCGGAAACAAGCGACGTCCGCCAAGACGCGAGCGGGGGTCCGACCTGACGGAAACCAACTCGCCGGAAAACGACGCAGAATCTTCCGAGGATGACGGTGCTGAAAAACTCTTCGGTGCCGCCTACGAAGGTGTCACCTATGAAGATAGCACTGATGATGGAGTTGAAGGCCCGATCTTTGAACAGGACGAAGGAACCAACGAAGAACTATCCGCCGAGTCCAAACGGATTGGAGAACACCTCACGTTTTTAGCCTCCCTAGGCCAAATGTGGAAATTGGTCGCCCAATCGACGTTAACACTCGAGACGTCTCCTGACTCCGCGAACTTACAGCAACAGAAAAAGAAGGCGCTTTCAGCGATCCATCGATGGACCGAGCAATCGCTGATCAATCGTAACGGCCTCATCCAGTTGCTCGACCAAGTCCGAGAATTCTCGATTGCGAGAGGCGGCACCGACACCGATTCAATGACGCGATATGACCGACAACGGGTCATCAAAGAGTCCTTGATGGAACGTGTTTTGTCAGCTGCGGTGGAGACTTCTGATGCAGGACGGATGTTGCTCGGCTCCCTCCTCGCCCATTGCGACTGCCGTGAATCCGTACAATCGCTTTTGGACTCACTACCACGGGATGAACTGCTCGCTGTCGAACTCTACGGAGATCTGATGGCATCCCGACGCGAAGCCGTTGATGGATCGTTCGTTCGATTCCTTTCTGCGATTCGGAATGAACGCCTGCTGTATGTGTCATTGGCGCGAGGCGGTGACCCTCGAGATATCTTGGTAGCTCGAGTGCGGCGCAGAATGCTAACGCACTTATTAACCTGGCTACCCCGTCAAGGTTTCTACCATCATGCGTGCCGTATCGTCGATACCGCTCGGCACATGGAACACCAGCATCCGGTAGGACACGGAGCAGTCACCGAGTTTGACGACCTTTTCCAGAACGCGTTTAAGTCTCTCGTACGGGGACTGATCCGAAATGCGTACCAATGGCAAACCGAGGCCAAGCCGACCGGCCGAAAACGCCTAGGATTTCGCTCCCAAGAAACGTCGGTGCCGATCGACCCGATCGCCATGCAGCGGTTGGAACTTGACGAAATTGTAGACCTCAATCCTCCCGAGCCCGATAGCGATTTACTCGTTCCCATGCTCGAGCAATTGACCGAGGTACTTCTTGGAAGTTGGCTTTCGCACTCCCGGACACTTCGGCTCAGTATTCTGGAAACTGTCGAAGGCACCGCGACATGGAGCCAACTTGCGACTTTTATCCAGAAGTATGGCAAGGGACTATTCACCCAAGTCTTCCTCCGATTATCCAACGTGCGGGCAATCCTACACCAAGGCGTCGGGAATTGGTTGGAAAACGCAATCATCAACCAAGACAGCGATGAAATCCAACCCCTGCTCCAAGCTATCGAAGACGGCGAAATCACCATCGAAGAGTCTCAGCGTTGGCTTGCAGTGGTCTTCGAAGCGGTGATCGACCATTTCACCGAATACAAAGACTACAACAGTACAACTACACAATCGGACCGAGGCGAGATGCTTTACATGCTCCTCGACTTCCTTCGATTACGTGTTCGTTACGACCGAGTCTGCTGGAATCTCAAGCCAGTTTTTTGGGCCCATGAAGTACTCGTCCACAATGGGTGCCAACAATCGGCCCAACAATGGCGACGAGCCCTCGCCGAACGCGTTTCGCGCGAAGCGGATCAGTACTTAGAAAGACTCGCCAAGCTTCAGGACGCTTATGCGATGAAAATGCCGACCGTCGCAGATCGACTCAACGAACGCTTCATGAAGCCGATGACTATCGATCGAATGCGGGCATTGATTCGCCCAGCCATGCGACAACTGAGATCCAATGACGCCGAGGAGAGTCGAGCCTTTGAATTGCTCGTTCAAGAAGCCCATCTCATGATGAGGGAACCCACAGGGGTTGGATTAGAGATCCCCGCGTGGTTGGTCATGCTCGAGGAAGAAGTCGACCGAGTGCTACACCATCATCTTCAGGCACCTCAGATGCAGCGTTTGGAAAAAGCTGTCCCGCTGGTGCTGGTCTCCCAAACAGAAATCCAGCAGCAGTTTAAAGACGCTCATCACCCCAGTAGAAGCTTGCGCGGTCCTAACGAAAAGTCCTCGTAGTAGCGACTTCGACGCAAATGATCCTCTGCAGATAAAAGGCTTTGGCGTTTAATCGCTTTCCTTCGAATGCTCACTCCGATTATCGCCGAGCGAAGTCGGAAATCTCTGATGGGTTACCTGGGCGGCTCGCTGTATTTGATCGGGAATCCAACAGCAGATCCTTCGAGCCCGACAGGGCCTCAAGCCTCTGCTTGTGATCGATGTAATTCATGATCGCCACGCGTACATCCACAGGCAATGGGGATAACTTGGACAGATGGTAACCTGTACCCGGGCGGTAGACCAAGGCATCGAACCAGCCTTGAGGGATCTCGGGTTCGTAGATATCGAGCTTCGCTCCTAACTTATGAAAGGGCGTGGGATAGCTGCGTTGTTCGATCATGCGAGCATAGGACTTTGCGTAAATCGCTAAATTCGATTGTTGCTTGACATAGTTTGCTGCAATTCTCGCAGCTGCGTCATCACGGTCTTGGAATATCGCAACCACGAACGGCTGGCTTGTTAACACAGATGTCTTCCGAGAGCCTGCCGACTCCAAACCCACCGCATCGATGGTCACGTCGAGCAGATCCGCACGCCAGGACTCGGGAACCTCGAATACGATTCGGAACGGGCGAGTTCCTTCCAGCGTGGTTTGGCTTGATTGATGCATTTTGAAATAGACGCCTCGCTGCCTCGCTAGTGTCCCCGCTGCGGTCAACGGTTCCAGCGCTGGCTTCTTTGCGAAATGGACGGTTTGATGCCCAGCATCTGATTGGTAGGCAAATCCAGATGCATTTCCAACCATCGGATATCCAGCGAGGCCTTGAATTCCCAGCTCTCGCATGCGATCCTCCTCGAGCGAAATCTGCATAGGGCCGAACACATCGGTTTGCAATTCAGTGCGCGGCGAGAAATCGGCCACGAGGACATCATCGTGGCGACTCATTACGCGGATCATTGTCTCAGTAACGCGTGCCGTGGATCCAGGCTGGAATAAAACGGACGACTCCAATTGCACTTCGACAAATCGAGAGTTTGGAAGTCGTGATAGCAATCCATAATGAGACGCGTCGCGCGCCGGAACCATCGCGTTGACATCAAATGCGACTTGTGACAAACCCACGGTAGGCATTAGCAGCGCCAGTACCAGCGCAAACGCAGGTGCAGCTAGGGGTGGGCGCTGATGGACAATGGTGAGGACCGGATCCATCGAACATCGAAGGGACTTGCCATGTCGTTTGCAAGTCCAACCCTCGAAGAGTCGGCCGGAGCCACCTTGGTAACATCGATTGAAAACATAACAACAGAGTATGGTCAACATCATGTCTATCGGACTCCTCAGCAATCCCCAAAGACCGATGGGACTTCGGCTCTGGGTTTTCGAATCGAAACCGGGATACGCATACCCGAACCATGCGCCCCTGTACATGGTTCACGGCTCAATCCTTGCATTTTCAGTGGCTTGTCACCCGCACTCCCAGCGGTATCCCAGCCGGACACCACCGCAAGTTGCATTCAAGTTGGATTTCACTACGCAAACCTAAACGCAAATAGCGTACCAGACAAAATGCTGCTATTAACAAATTGGTTTTGCGGTGTACTCCACTGGGTAACAGCCATCGTTCCATCCTGGAAAGAAGACTCCTTCGCGGGCTTTTCAACGAGCCCATCGACACTAAACCGATTTTACGGTTCCCGAGGTGGTCATCAGTGACAGCAATTGCGGTACCGATGACTCGACGGTTTTGTAAAGAGGTTCCATTGCTTTGTAATCCTAACAATCCACTTGCACGAGGCAAGTTTTTCATGGCGGATCGAGGATCTTACTCGGGAAGCCGCAGCGCGATCTCCTCAAAGCTTCGGACGGTCGGACTATTGTAATCTTCTGGCAACGGTGCGTTGTTGGGGCGAACGCATGTGATGACTTGCAAGCCTGCCGCCGTTGCTGCCTCCACTTCGGGAACCACATCGGTGAGAAAGACTATATCGGCGGGACGGAGCGATACCGCTTGCGCGATTCTCGCATAGCTACTCGCTTCCCGCTTGGATCCGATGGTGGTATCAAAGTGCTCAGTGAATAACGGAGTCAAATCACCTTGGGTGGTATGCCCGAAGAAGAGTTTCTGTGCGAGGATACTTCCAGACGAGTAGATCTTGAGATCGATTCCGGCCTGTTTCCATTGCTGCAGTGCCGGGAGGACATCGGCAAAAATTTCCGCTCGTAGGGAGCCGGAATGAAAGCCGGATTCCCAAATGAGCCCTTGCAAAGCCTTGAGCCCCGTGGTTTTGCTATCCATATCCATCAATCGATGAACATGCGATGCAACATCCTCAATTGGATGACCTGCGTCCGATACCAACGTGGCGATCGCTTGCTGAACATTGGGAGAGTCTTGAAACTGATCTAGGAATGACTCCAATTGCGATCGAACAAATGGAAACATCACATCGTAGACGAACCTAATATCGGCTACTGTTCCTTCAATATCCAGCAGCGCACACCGCGCGATGACAGCGACAGGTCGATCTTGCATGTCGTGATACCCGATCCTTACCAGGCCAGCTCTTCAGGTCCAAAAATCAGCCTGTTTTCTAACGATTGGGAGAGGACCCGAATGATTATTGCTCTGTTCGAGCATCGCCCCGAACACGACTCAAGCCGAAGGCGATTACGTCCTAAGGATCGGGGCTCCGGGTGGTTCCTTCTCAAGGTACTTCGGACCAAAGCACATCGGGCTGTAATTCCCATGGACTCCAGTCTCGACATAATGGGGAGTCCATCCCGTCGTATCCTCGAAGAATCGAATGCATCGAATGCGGCGGTCATCGCAAAGATTGAACCAGTGCTTCATACCGCATGGCACATTGATCATGTCGCCTGTCTCCACAGTTACGCTGAAGACTGGTCCATTTTCTGGGTGAAGATGAAACACTCCGCGCCCCTCGACGGTGAATCGGACTTCGTCCTCAGAATGCGTATGCTCCTTGTCAAACCTGGCGAGCATGGCATCAAGGTTCGGCGTGTTCGGATTCACGTTGATCACGTCGGCAGTGACGAAACCACCAGCTGCTTTCACCTTTTCAATTTCCGGCGCATACTCTAATAAAATTTCCGCATCGGTAGCGCTCGGTTTGAGCCTACCATCAACTTCCCAACGCTCATACCAGATCCCAAACGGCTTCAGGAACTCGAGGATCTCGTAGGTCTGTGTCAGATTTCGATTTTGGTCGGGAATGTGAACGGTTGCCATGATGGTCGTTGGAAGTGAGTTACTCAGGGTTTAGTGCTAGGTAAAGGATGACTCGGCACACAATATACCGCAGGACAATATACCGCAGGACAAGATATCGCAGGACAACAGATCGTCACACAGTAAAACGGCATCCCGCAATACAGAATCACCTCGTTGTTGTTGCAGCGTACTACGTTGCGTGATTACCACGTTGCGTGATTACCACGTTGCGTGATTACTACTTTTCGCGTGAGTACGAGTGTACGTCGGGTCGGTGTTGTGGTTACTCGTCTTTTGGCTTGTCTGCCTTTGATTCTCCTTCACTACCATCTTTAGTAGCGTCGTCGGCGGGCTTCTTGGCCTCGTCACCTTTGGTTTCCGCGCCACTGGCACCCCCAGCACCACCGCGGTTCATCAAGCCGGCATAGGGATCGGTCGATTTGCCGGGAGGTGGAACAGCGTCGGTTCGGGTACCTACGATATTCTTGCTCCGCGCCTTGGCTTCCTCTTCGGCATGATAAATCTGGATGAGCAGATTTGGGATGATGAAATAAGCTGCCGTAGCGGCCAAGGCTAAGGGTACCAAGTACATCAAAGGGCCGCGAAGCGGGGATTTGGTGGGGGCCGTTGTGACATTCGTGGCGTTCGTGGTGGAAGGATCGTTCGACATGACTGACTACCTAAAAGGAGTGGTTAAAGGAAGAGAACTCGCGGAAGCCCACGATTTCGTGCAAGCTCACGATATCGTGGCGGAAACGGCATTGCAAGAATCCAAATCGGGCTTTTGGTGGGTGGGAATCCTGGAATCACAAGCCCCAACCCCGCAACGACTACGCACCCAGGAAAGTCCAGTAGAAGAGGAACTCCTGAGGAATAGGAACTCCGAGAGAAACTGTCCGGTTTCTGACCGCTTTCACTCTGCGTAAATCGGAATGGTTGAGATATCCTGGGGAGGCATCCTAGGCCGGCGCTGGATTGTGGTTTGATTCGTGCGAGCCCGTCCAGGATGTTCTGCGACGCCCACTAATAAGCAGATCGAGTGAATAAAAGGTCTGACTCGGTTTGTTGATGGGTTTTATGACAGATCTGACAAGGACTTAGTTGAAGCCTTGATGGCAAATTTGAACCGAAGAGCAAGGCCCTGCGCAGTCCTGGCTCTAACCTTGACCCATTCGCCCAGTTCCCGGGAATCTCGCATTCGATATTCATGACATCCAAAACGATCACGGTCCCAGCATCGATTCCATTTCCAGCCCGCCAGCTTGCGAGCGTGCTGCAGAATCTGCTCGCAATTCCTGCAAGCCACAGCGTATGGTTGATCGAAAACGGATGCGTCGTGGTGAATCACAGAATGGCCAGGCGTCCTCATCAGCGAGTCGAACCCGGCGATCAGATCGAGCTCGACTGGATCCCGATGCCAGTCGCCGCCCCAAGCAAGAAAAAGAAAACTTCGTCGAGAGGTCCAATCGAGTTTCTATTCGATGACCCATACCTCTGCGTGGTGAACAAACCGGCGAACCTACTGACGGTACCGACTCGTTACGGGGAAGGGCAAACATTGCTCTCGCGGGTTGAACGTCGTCTCAAAGACTCCGACCCCAAGGCCCAGGCGTTTTGCGTACATCGTTTGGATCGCGATGTTTCCGGAGTACTCCTCATCGCAAAGAGCCTTGAGGTTGCCGAAGCCATTCGAGGTCAATTTGCCGAGCGCAAACCCGAGCGTCAGTACGTTGCCATCATTTCCGGTCACATGGAACCCCGCGAAGGGACCATCCGAAGCTACCTTGCAACCGACAGCGATCTAAATCGTTTCAGCGTCAACGACCCGACCAAGGGGGAGTTGGCTGTCACTCATTATCGGACGCGGACAGAGTGGAAAGATGCATCGCTCGTCGAAGTCCATTTAGAAACAGGTCGCAGAAACCAAATCCGCGTTCACTTGGCCGAGCAAGGCCATCCGATCCTAGGGGATCCTCGCTACCGCTCCGAGCAAGCGGCCCACTGGGCTTGGCCACATCGCCGAATTGCACTCCATGGCGAAACGTTGGGAATCACCCATCCGGAAACCGGGGAACCGATGAAGTTCCAATCGCCATGGCCTCAGGAGTTTCGCGATTTCCAGCGATCGGTTACCCGCGCAATTACCAAAAACCAACACAAAGGCGATCCTAAGCTTCGCGACAACCCGTAGCGAAAGCCCTCACTCACCCGTTCCTAGCGTTCCTACCGTATACCTCTTTCCTCGCACTTCCCTTTCCTCCGCAAACTCCGATGGCAGCACTACCGTCGCTTCTGGGTTACTGCACCAATGTCCATGCAGGCACCAACGTCGATCATGTTCTGAGCAATTTACGCGGGTGCGCATTGCCCGTCCGCAAGAATATGAATGCCGATTCGTTAGGTATCGGACTATGGTTCTCTGACGACGCAGCCGTTGAAGCACTCCGCGTGGGACCGCTCCAGCGGATTCGTGAACAGTTGCACGAAATGGGGCTTATTCCCTACACCTTTAACGGTTTTCCCCAAGGAGACTTCCACTCTGCGATTGTCAAGCATCGGGTTTATCAGCCAACCTGGTGGGAACCTGCTCGCGGTGAATACACTCGCAACCTTATCCGACTGATCGACCAACTCCTCCCCCTGGGGATGAATGGTTCGATTTCGACCCTCCCGATCGCATGGGGATCGCCATCGCCAACCGAGGATCAACTGACGCAATCCGCGAAGCAACTGGCCGATATCGCCATCGAACTGAATCGCTTGTTCGAAGCTACGGGTCGCCACATCGTGATCGCGATCGAGCCCGAACCCGGCTGCGCGCTGACCGACACGGCATCGTTACGTGGTTTTTTTGATGACTTCTTTTCTGCGCCGCGATTAGCAGAGTCCACCGCCTCGATCGTTCGCAAGCACATCACCATGTGCCATGACATTTGCCATGCTGCGGTAATGGCGGAGGATCAAGCTCACGAATTACGATCGAATCATGAGCATGGGATTCGAACTGGAAAGGTCCAAGTGTCGTCAGCCATCTCTGTCGACTGGGAGCAACTCAATCCGGAGGAGCGAGCCCAAGCAGTCCATCAACTATCCCAATTTGCAGAAGATCGCTACCTGCACCAAACCATGGTGATTTCCCCTGACGGAGCTAAGTATTTGCATGAAGATTTACCTGAAGTCCTGAAGGACCCGGCGCTGCGGCGAGGTCAATGGCGAATCCATTTCCACGTTCCGATCTACCTTCAAGGCTGGGGTCATCTCCAGACGACACAGCAGGAAATTTTGAAGTGGATCGAACTCTATCATTCGACCCGGTCGAGTGCCCGCGAAGAGAGCCTTACAAAAGACGGGACAGAACGCTACGTCCCTCACTGCGAAGTGGAAACATATGCATGGGGCGTACTACCAGAAGCACTGAAAGCTTCTTTGCTTCACCAAGGGATTGCGAGCGAACTGAGTTGGCTTCGCGATTCCTTCAATCGATCAAAATCCACCGGCGTTTCGACCCACAGAACGCTCCCGAACCAGTAAGTGCAAGCTTGCTGGTCCGGGTTATAAAACAGGGCCGACGGAAATGGGCTTAGCCGTGCTGTTCCATATCGACTCTCATTTCGAGTCGATCACTCTGCGATCCACACCATCGCAGATCGATACGTCAATTCTACGTGGCGATTGGCGGGTGCTACTGGTCCATCGAGGTCTGGATGCACATCTTTCGGTGATTCCTTGGATGTATCGATGAATTGGCGCCAACGAAGCCCTCGCGATGCCGGGGGAAACAGGAAGGTTTTCGGTTCAGGAGTCCCGTTGAACATGATCAATATATCCCGACCGAATCCATCTGGATCATCCGCTGTAGATGGTTTACCCAACCAGCAAACGAGCGTCCCGTCGGGAGCATCCCAGTGGATCGGTTTACCGGTCGATTCAAACCAACTGACATCGGGCACTCCACGCTGGTCCTGGGGACGCCCGGTCAAAAACTGATCGCGACGCAACGAGGGTTGCATGCGACGGAACTCGATGAGAGCTTGGGTGAAACGAAGCATGTCCGGGTGCTGGTCCAAGTTCGACCAGTTGAACCACGAGATCTCATTGTTTTGGCAGTAAGCATTGTTGTTGCCCCGTTGGGTGCGACGGACCTCGTCCCCCATGACCAACATCGGGACGCCTTGGCTAAGCAATAGACTCGTCAGCATATTCTTGAGCTGGCGAACGCGGATTTGTTCGACAGCCTTCTTCTTGGTGGGGCCTTCGACACCGTAGTTATCACTATGGTTGTTGTTGTCCCCATCGCGATTTCCTTCACCATTCGCCTCGTTGTGCTTGTCTTTGTAGCTGACCATATCGTTCAGCGTAAAGCCATCATGCGAGGTTATGAAGTTGATGCTGCAGTAGGGGGCTCGACCTGCGTGCTCGTACAAATCCGAAGATCCGCTCAAACGCGTGGCCATAGCACCTACCATACCGCTATCTCCTCGCCAATATCGGCGAACATCGTCGCGGTATCGACCGTTCCATTCGGCCCATCGCAGATCTCCGAATGAGCCCACTTGGTAGGCACCCGCCGCATCCCAAGCTTCAGCGATGATCTTCGTGTCGGCCAACATAGGATCTTCGGCAATCAATTCCACCAACGGTGGATTCGAGATTAGATTCCCATACCGATCGCGAGAAAGGATACTGGCCAGATCGAACCGGAACCCATCGACGTGATAGTTGTGAACCCAATGCCGCAAGCAGTGGAAGATCAATTCGCGGCACACAGGATGATTGCCATTGAACGTGTTGCCGCAGCCTGAGTAATTGCTGTAGTGCGCGCCGCCCGAGTTCAGGATGTAATAGACTTGGTTTTCGAGTCCCTTGAAGGATAAGACCGGGCCGCGTTCGTTCCCTTCGCAGGTATGGTTGAATACCACGTCGAGAATGACTTCGATACCCGCTTGGTGAAGGGCCTTGACCATCTGCTTGAACTCGTTGACTTGAGCACCGGGCGCCTTTGAGGATGCGTATCCCCGGTGAGGCGAGAAGAAAGCCATCGGGTCGTAGCCCCAGTAGTTGGGACGTTCAGGCATGTTGCCATGGATATCGAGAATCGGGAACTCGTGGACTGGCATAAGTTCCACAGCCGTGACCCCAAGGCTCTTGAGATAAGGGATCTTTTCAATCACCCCGAGATAAGTCCCCGGATGTTCCACTCCACTGGTCTTGCTCTGCGTGAAGCCCCGAACATGCATCTCGTAAATGATCGAGTCGCTCATCGGACGGCGGATATGCCGATCCCCTTCCCAATCGAACGTATCATCGACCAGCACACACTTCGGGGGCCGAATGACGCCATCAGTCGTATGCTGGAAGCACCCCGCAAGGGCTTTGGAGTATGGATCGATCAAGCGGGCATTGCCATCGAACCACTGGCCAGACTCGGGATCGAATGGCCCGTTGGCCTGGAAGTGATAAAGTTGCCCCGGTTTGATTCCGTGCAAGTGAATGCTCCAGACATCTCCCCAGCGATCGTGATTGCGATCAAACTCGATAACTTCAGATGGCTCTCGATCCTCGACGTCTTTGTAGAGGAGCAACCGCATCGCAGTAGCAGAGCGGCTGAACACGGTGAATTGGGCACCGCGTTCCGTAACGGATGCACCGTAGGGTAGGCGGTAGGTGAATTGAAGATCAGGGAGCGGATGCCGCATGAGCATAAATCGCGCAAAGTCCTTTCCAGCGAGGGGGTATTCGGCTTACGAGCAAACCAAACTTAGCACGCTGAATTTCATCAACTGAAATCCAAGTCGCTGGAAAGGAGGTGAAATTGGATCTAGGCGTTCGGGATAGTTTGCCTAGTGAAACTAGGGCGGCACTGGCAAACCTTGCGATTTGTTCCGTCGCCACCATCTTACTGTGAGCCCACGCGCGAGCGACAACCGTTTTGCTGAGCTCCACGCTTTTCCAGCCGCTATTCCTTAAGCTAATCCTAGCGTGAATCCAACAGGCAGATCGGAATGGGCAACCTGATGCAATGCGGTGGCAATACCTCCTCGGCTCAATACCCAGACGCACATAACCGCTACAATCGACGATCGCTTCCAGGTCGATTGGTTCATTGACAGTACCGTTGGATTCATCGGTGTTTTTTGGTTGTGGAGACTTGCCAATGTCTTTGAGCTGGACGATCATTTTCAAACCAGAGCGATTCCCCCTTGAGTTTCTTCCGTAAGATTCTTGCGTAAGCGGAGATCGCCGAAGGCGCCTTCCTCCCGTGTTGTTCCTTTGAAGAGTAAGAACCACTGCCATGAGATCCTATCGTCGCTCGCCAGCCACTCATCCCAAGCGAAGTACCTACTGCCTAGTGTTTGGTTTGTCGCTGGGTGGCGCTGGTTTTGCAGGGGCTGTTTCGATGACGAGCATCGGGCAGTCGGTATACGCGCAAGACCAATCCGGGAAAGCGGGGACTTCGAGTGCCGACGCAATCACAGCTATCAAGAAGATGGTAGGAGTTGCCGTCCAGGAAAAAGAAGGCGAATTGATCGCGGTCGATTTTAGAAAATGCGGTGATAATTGGATCGATACTTACCCGCGAGTTTTGGAAATACCCTCCGTGCAAACCATTTCGGTGAGCGGACCACTGGCTACCCACGAACGCATCGTAGCACTCGGGAAACTTCCAAACCTTAAGGCATTACGATTGGAACAAGCCGCCATCACCGACGAAACCATCGCCGAGGTGGCGAAGTTCCCAAAAATTGATGACGTTAATTTGGATCGCTGCCCAGTGACCGACGAGTGCCTTAAGAGCCTCGGAAAATCTCCGAATATCAAACGGATCCGCGCGCCTCGCACCAAGCTTTCTGACATAGGACTCGAGTATCTCAAAGACACCGTGCAGCTCGAATTGCTCGACCTCTCCGATTGCAATCAGATCAGCGATGTAGGCCTTGCTCACCTCAAAGGACTGACCAAATTGCGAAACCTCAGCTTGTGGGGACCTCGGATCACCGATGACGGGATGCCCAGCCTGGCCGGGATGACCAATATGGTCGCGATCTCTTTTCAAGACTGTGGGGTGACCGACGCCAGTTTCCATAACCTTGCGGGCATGACCAAGCTCAAGGAGTTCGACATCTTCCGAACGCGCGTCGGAAATGATGCGTTAGCCGCCATCGCGGGAGCGAAAGACATGTCCAAAATGAAGCTGCGCGATTGCGCGATCACCACCAAAGGTCTAGTCGAGCACATCGGAAAATTCCCAAATGTAACGGTGCTCGATATTAGCGAGACGTCGATCAAGGATGCCGCCATAGTCGAGATCGGTAAATTGCCCAAGCTCGAAGATCTCAATCTTTGGCATACGCGTGTCACCGATCAAGGTGTAGCATCCTTGGTGGATTGCAAACTCAAAAAGCTTAACCTGGACGACACTAATGTTGGCGATGGTGCTATCGAGTCGATCGCTAAGATCAGCACACTCGAGTTTATCCACCTCGGCAAGACCGCCGTCACCGACCAAGGAATCCAAGGCTTGGCGAAACTAGCAAACTTAAAGGACTTGATCCTGACCAACACCACGCTGAGCAAAAAGGGTGTTGCGGAGCTTCAGGCCAAGCTACCCAAGACGAGCATTAAGTACTGATCGGCACAGCACCCCTGCAACTCGACGTTTCAGAGGGGCATCGCCCCAGCTGCAGAATCGTCCGTTAAATTTTGCTTGCGCAAGCGATGGTAGGATTGCTTGCATGCTCCGGCCTGGATGCTCGCTGTTTTTCGAGGACACACCTGATTCCTGATAGATCGCTATTTCAATGATTTCGCGGCAGGAAGTCTTGTTTTCCCCGAAATCCCGTTGGCTCACAGAAAGTGCTGTTGACAGGGCTTGGCTCCGTTTCGTAATTGCTTGGAAGTGCAAAGAGTTCTGCCGGCGGCAGAGGCTCAGAGCGAGAGCAACCAAGTTCGACGGTCCCATCCCGGAAGGGAAGTCCGGTAGTCCTTGGTCGCGACTACTAAAAGAACTAAAAAGGCTCTATCGTCGGTCGGGAATTTGCGGGAATGCTCGACTGGCCTTCCTCCTGGGTTGGAGCAGCACATAGCCAGCGATTTGCGGTTACTGGGTCAATTGCGGACCGCTGGTGCTTCACGATAGAGCTTACGACTGCGCACCGGGACAAACCTTATGGTTTGTCCCGGTGCCAGGGAACAGAAGGCCGATGGGAAACCGTCGGCCTTTTTTGTTTTCCCAAGGCGGATCCGACCGATCGGGCATTAAGACAACCGCTATAATGCTGTCTTTGGCTAGTCGTCACTTTTGTTATTAGAAAAGCTCCTCATGACCCTCGCCTGGGACAAACTGATTCCAATCCTTCGATCGCATCATCGCTTCATATTGACGAGCCACATTCGTCCTGACTGCGATGCGTTGGGGAGCGAGCTTGGAATGGCTGGGATTTTGGAAGCGCTCGGCAAGCAAGTCACCATTATCAATGGTCATCCCACGCCACCTATTCTGACGTTCTTAGATCCTCGTCAAAACATCCGTGTACTCGGTGAGACCATTCAAGCCGACGAGATCTCCGGCGATTGTTTGATCATTCTGGACACCAGTGCCTGGGCTCAGTTGGGCCCCATGGCGGAAGTGGTGCGTCGCTTCAACGGCTGGAAGATCGTGATCGATCACCACGTTGGAGAAGACGACTTAGGTACCGAGTTCTTCAAAGACACCAGCGCCGAGGCGACAGGCCACCTTGTCGCCCTGTGTGCCAAGGAAGCCGGCGTTCCGATCACTAAGTCGATGGCCAATGCGTTGTACGCAGCTATCGCAACCGATACGGGTTGGTTCCGATTTGCATCCACCACCAGCGCTACCTATCGCATCATCGCGGACTTGGTCGATTGCGGCGCTTCTCCATCGACTATTTACGGGGATCTCTACGAACGAGACACGATCGGTCGCGTTCGATTGCGAGGTCGCATCCTTTCGAGGGCAATTGTCGAGTGCAATGGTCAGTTGGTTCATACCTATGTCCGCAAAGATGACTTCGCCGAATCAGG
This sequence comes from Planctomycetota bacterium, assembly GCA_016872635.1. Taxonomy (GTDB): domain Bacteria; phylum Planctomycetota; class Planctomycetia; order Pirellulales; family Pirellulaceae; genus JBKCUI01. The sequence continues at coordinate 17,693 of VGZN01000036.1, forward strand.
CGCCCTCCCTAGCGACACCGAAGATGCCATCAATTTGGCCCTTGCGGTCGAAGGGACCAAGGTGGCCGTCATCATGATCGAGCAGCTCAAGGGTGGTTACAAGGTCTCGTTCCGATCGCGATGCCATGTCGATTGCAACGAAGTCGCACGGCAATACGGTGGAGGCGGCCATCGAGCCGCTGCGGGTGCATTCATAGAAGGGGAGTTCATCGACGTCCAAAACCGCGTCCTCCAAGCCGCTCGAGCCGCACTTTTGAAGGGTGCTTGACCAAACAGCGCCGTTAAATCTTACCCAGCCAGCTTGAACTACCCATCTTTTAAGGTATTCTCGTAGTGGCCTTGAATCCGTTTTTCTCGCCATGGGGAGACTGCTGTTGCTGCAGTTAATCCCGGGAATCTGTCGCTTGCGGCGGTATTACAGGATCGCAGTAACGCGAGAATTGCTGAGAACGCGGAAAATCGGGGACCATCAGGAAGAGTTTGAAATCGGGACCAGTTTAGAGGGAATCAAGAGGAGCGACATGAGAAAGTTGATCGAGCGTTGTTTTGTAGCAACGGTTGCATTCGCTGCGGCGTGCTTCGTCGGTGAATCAGCGATCGCTGGATACGGTTCCAGCGGTGGATCATCCGGTGGCTATGGGTCGAGCGGCGGCTCGTCGGGAGCTGCATATTACGGCGTTTACACCGGTTCATCCGGTGGTGGAAGCTCTGGCGGACACGTCGGTCCATTGC
>VGZN01000037.1 GCA_016872635.1 Planctomycetota bacterium
CCGTTCAAGCAACGCTAGCGAGTCCGCGCCAGTTCCCGCGATCGAACTTGCGGACGAAATCGCATACTTTGAACAGCAGATACGTCCACTGCTCGCAGAACACTGCTTCGAATGCCACTCGGCAAAATCGAAACCACTCCAAGGCGGCCTTCGGTTAGACACGCCAACCCATATTCGCGGTGGAGGTGAGAGCGGACCGGCATTGCTTTCGTCGAAGCCCGATGAGAGCTTGCTCATCCAAGTAGTCCGTTACAAGGACCCCAATTCGGCGATGCCTCCCAAAGGAAAATTGCCCGACGCTTCTATCGCTAAAATCGAGCGGTGGATACAACGTGGCGCTGCCATGCCCAGCGAATCTCAAACCGCAACGGTCCAGCGCTCTGTCGACGTCGAAGCTGGTCGCAATCATTGGGCGTTCCTCCCCACCCAACCCATGCATTCAATCCAACCGCTTGGCCTGCCAAGTCCTTGGGTGAGGAATAACATCGATCACGCTGTTTTCGCGAAACTCGAGGAATTGGAATTGCATCCCTCCACGCCATCGTCCAGACGATCGTTGTTGCGCAGATTAAAGGTGGGACTCTTAGGAGTCGTTCCTTCCGAAGAGGAGGTCACCGATTTTGAAAGTGATCCCTCCTGCGATGCGTACGAACGATGGGTGGACCGCTTCCTAGATTCACCGCAATACGGTGAGCGTTGGGCTCGCTATTGGCTCGATTTGGTTCGGTATTGCGATACGATGGAGGAGTGGACGGAGACCATCGGACCATCTTACCCTTACCGCGATTGGGTCATCGATGCTCTCAACAAAGACCTACCCTACGACCAATTTATCCATCTCCAACTGGCAGCAGATCAACTACCCAATACACCAGCACGTGATCGCGCCGCGCTCGGATTTCTAGGGCTGAGCCCCTCTTATTGGAAAGAACTTCAATTGCCCGTCGAAATCATCAAGACCATAGTCTCCGATGAAATCGAAGAACGCGTCCATACCGTATCGAGCACATTTCTAGGCTTGAACCTCGCATGCGCGCGGTGCCACGATCACAAATACGATCCGATCACGAATTTAGACTACTACGCCATCGCCGGAATACTCGCCAACACCAAGCCCTCGGACGTTGCGTTGGCGGAAGGCATCGATGCGGCCCAAGTCGTCGAAGCCCATAAATCGGTCAAAGCCCTTCAAGCTGAATTGCAAAAGATTGCGTCCAGCGAGAAAGAAGAGGACAAGGCCAAATCGGACGATCTCAAGAAGAAGATCGAGAGTACGAAGTCGATCGCTGGTTATGATTCCTTGCTGACTCCAGGCGTACGCGACTCGCGTCTCGAGGTTCGACAGTCAGATGGATCCCACGGTAGCAAAATTGTCTATGAATCTGACATGCGCGATGCCTTGATCGAGATCCGTGGAAACCCGAACAAATTGGGGCCTTCGGTTCCGCGGCGTTACTTGTCGGTGCTCGAACGCTCTGAACCTGGAAACAAAGGATGGAACACCGGAAGTGGCCGGCTGGATTTGGCTCGATCGATTACTTTGGATTCCAAAGACCTGGTCGCTCGCGTAATCGTCAATCGAGTTTGGAAAAATCACTTCGGACGCGGATTGGTCGAGACTCCCAGCGACTTTGGCCGACAAGGCGAACAGCCAACCCACCCCGAGCTGTTAGACGATCTCGCATATCGTTTCATCGAGCACGGTTGGTCCCTAAAGTGGCTCCAACGGGAAATCGTTCTGTCGGCGACCTACCAACAGGCCCGCGGTTTGCCCCAGGAGGGCGATCCCGACCAACGTTACTACTCCTCGTTTCCACGTCGACCACTCGACGTCGAAGCATGGCGAGACAGCTTGCTCCAAGTCTCCGACGGGTTGATTTCTACCCTAGGTGGCCCTGCTACTGCATTGACAAACGGACCTTCGGGACGCCGCACCATCTATCTGAGTGTGCGTCGTCGCGAATTGAACGATCTGCTGCGTCTGTTCGACTTCCCCGACCCGCTTACTCATAGCCCGAACCGTGTTCCAACCGTAACTCCCTTGCAGCAGCTCTACGTGCTGAATAGCCAATTCATCCTTGAGCGGTCCGGAGCACTGGTCGAACGACTGGAGCGAGAACAGTTAAGGGACAATGCATCCCGCGTCCAAAAAATATTTCAATGGCTTTACCAGCGGGAACCTTCAGCGCGTGAATCGAGCAAGGTCCTCGCCTTCCTAGACGACACCACCACAGACCTCGAACCAAACCGAAAATGGAAACTGATCGCCCAAACACTGCTTGCGAGCAATGAATTTTATTTTTTGGATTAATGACCGTAGCAAACGACGCAACGATGAAAAGCCCGCTAACAACTTTCGACCGCAGAACAGTACTCCAATCCACCGGAGCGGGACTCGGCATGATCGCGCTTGCGAATTTAATGCCGCACGTTTCCGGGCAGGGAGTAACCCATTTCCAGCCGAAAGCGAAAAGAATCATCCACCTCTTTATGAATGGGGGTCCCTTCCAATGCGATTTGTTCGATCCTAAGCCCGACTTGAATAAATTCGCAGGGCAAAAGCCGGATGGTGCTGATTTGCGAACCGAACGCCCAACGGGGTCACTGATGGCGGTACCGTTTCAGTTTGGACGCCACGGCGAAAGTGGACTGGAAATAAGTGAACTGCTTCCCCACACAGCGAAATTTGCGGATGACCTGTGCGTGATACGGTCCATGCATACGGACAATCCCAATCATGGCCCCGCATTGTTCATGATGAACAATGGAACCATCACTCCAAATCGTCCGACACTTGGAGCGTGGTTGTCCTACGGACTGGGCTCCGAGAACGCCAACCTTCCCGAGTTCGTGGCGCTTTGCCCAGGGCGACCAGTACGATTCGCCGAGCTTTGGTCCAACGGTTTTTTGCCCGCCAAACATCAAGGCGTTTACATCAACCATTCCCAGTTGGATCCGAAGCAGATGATCCCCTTCCTGCAAAACAACAACTGGTCATCGGAAGCACAAAGTAAACAATTGAACCTCCTGCGGGAATTGAATCAGGAATTAGAAACGGCCATTGGCGTGGATCCTCAGTTCGAATCGCGTATCCATGCTATGGAAACCGCGTTTCGCATGCAGATGGATGCTGCAGACGCATTTGATATCCAACAGGAGCACACCACAACGAGAGAAGCGTACGGAAAGAGCCACTTCTCAAACGGGTGCTTGCTCGCACGACGGCTTGTCGAACGCGGCGTACGAACCGTTCAAGTCTACTACGGCAATGGGCAACCTTGGGATACGCACTCCAATCACAACAACGGCACGCGATCGTTGTGTGAAGACATCGACAAACCAATCGCTGCGCTTTTAAACGACTTGAAACAACGCGGAATGCTCGATGACACCCTCGTTCTTTGGGGTGGGGAATTTGGGAGAACCCCGACGACCGAGAACTCCGATGGAAGAGATCACAATCCCTGGGGTTTTACAGTCTGGATGGCTGGCGGCGGTGTCCGAGGTGGTATGGCATATGGCGCGACTGACGATTTTGGGTTTCGAGCGATGCAAGACAAAGTCCATATCCACGATTTGCATGCAACCATTCTACACCTCATGGGATTAGATCACACGAAACTAACCTACCGACACGGCGGTCGAGATTATCGCTTGACCGATATCGCCGGCAATGTCGTTCGATCCATCCTTGCATGATTCCAAAATGCTGGAGGGTGCGGGATTGCATGGTGGACGCTATGGTCGTTTAGTCCTTCGCTGCAGGTTCAAAAAAAGGTACCAGTGAACGATGGAAAAACAACCTCTATCTCCACTAGAGGATTCCGATCATTCCCCAGCGAAACAACCTGCTGAATTGGATCGAGGGTTGGGCTTGGTCCAAGCCACCGGATTGAACATCGCCAACATGGTGGGGATCGGTCCTTTCATCACCATCCCAAGCTTCATCGCAGCCATGTCTGGTCCACAAGCGATGATCGCATGGGTATTCGCGGCCATCTTGGTCTTATGTGATGGCTTGATCTGGAGTGAACTCGGAGCAGCCATTCCCGGCAGTGGTGGAACGTACCATTTCCTAAAACGAATCTACAGCGTTTACCCGTTGGGCCGAATCCTGCCATTCCTGTTCATCTGGCAATTTATGGTCAGCGGTGCCATGGAGATGGCCTCCGGTTACATCGGAGCACTCAGTTACCTGGAGTACGCGATGCCCAAACTGGCCAACGACTTTACGAATATCCCTGGTGGCACTCGCTGGATCGGGGTCATCGCCGTTTGCTTGATCACCCTTCTTCTCTGCAGAAAAATTCACAGCATCGGTTGGATCTCGATCGTGATGACGGCCGGAACCCTTCTTACCGTCACTATCGTCATCACGAGCGGTCTACTCCATTTAGATCTCAGCAAAATCGTATTCCCGCAAAACGCGTTTCACATGGACCAAAAATTCGCGACCGGCCTGGGTGCGGCCATGCTGATCGCCATCTATGACTACCTTGGTTACTACAACGTTTGCCATCTCGGCGATGAAGTCCACGAACCCGCAAAAACCATTCCCCGGGCGGTGATGGGGTCGGTAGTCATCATCGCATTGATCTACATGACGATGAATCTCTGTATCATCGCTGTCGTCCCCTGGCAAAGCGCGATGGAGTCAAAAAATATCGCAGCTGATTTCATGGAGTCTCTGTATGGTCGAAGTTGGGCGGTACTCTTCACGTGGTTAATCCTCTGGACCGCCTTGGCATGCATGTTCGCGATCACCCTGGGATATTCTCGAATCCCTTACGCTGCAGCCAAGCAAGGAGATTTCTTTCATGTATTTAGTAAACTACATCCCCGCGGCAAGTACCCATGGGCTTCCCTGTTAGCTTTGGGTGGACTTACCTCTGTCTTCTGCTTCCTAGACCTTGGAACAGTTATCAGCGCCGCCGTATGCGTGCGAATCGTCGTGCAATTCTTAGGGCAGATTCTAGCGTTGCACATTGCACGAACCACCCGTCCTGATATCCATTTTCCGTTCCGAATGTGGCTTTACCCGATCCCCAGTCTCATCGCGGCAGCCGGTTGGATCTTTGTGCTGGTAACAGCAGACAGACAAGCCCTCTTATGGAGCTTAGGTGTCGTTGGTTCAGGTATTCTTGTTTACTTTCTCCGCAAACGCTTCGATCCAAATTTTGATCGCCTAGGTAACGCCGCATAAGCCCTCCGGTTTTTTCCTCAAGGGAATTATTCAATGAGTCCTTCACGTTAAAGGTTGCATTTGCGAGAGACTCCAAGAAACCACTAGAGTTGCAAGAGCACCTTCAATCTTCGAGACACGGATTCCATGAGTATCTCCAAACAGCCCGGCGACGTAGCTGCGATGACTTCTTGGTAGATACCGTACCCAAAGCCGCTTGCCGGCGGGATATACCCTGGCTGCCAATCATTGGTGAGTGTCGTGACGAAGATAGGGATCGGTGCAAACCGTTCGCGAAGGCTCAACTGAAAGACTTGGTAGAGTTCGCCCGGGACAAACACCCACGCTGCCTCACCCATAATCCCTAGTTGAACTTCCAAGGGATACGATCTTCCAGGAACGAGGTTGTTCAAGCGATTCAATTGCCTCGTTCGCTGTTCCACCTGTGCTCGGCAATCTCGAACGCGTTGCTCATCAGCAGCCTTACGAGCTTTGTCCTCCTCTTCGCTCCAATGCTCACACTCTGAAACGGTCTGCTCGATGGTTGGCAAGTCATGGCGGTACGGAAGATCCACCACGAGTGACTCCCAATGCCATCGGTCCAACCCTCCCATTGCATCCTCTGGAATGGTTACGTGCCGCCATGTACCTATCGCAGTACCCGAAATCACCGGTCCGGAATACCGATATTCCGTTCCTGGGGGTGGCATGGAGGCGAGTGCCGACAGCGCTGCATAGCCGACTTTCCTACCGTTGCGATCAGCCACCGCCGTATCGCCAACGAACCCCTCTCGGGGCCCGAGATCCCCAGATGCTCCTTGCAAAAACATACAGGGACACCCTTCATTTCGCTCGATAACCTCGCGCATCGCACCCACCCAATCAGGACTGATCAAGGTGTTGTCCCAGGCCAACGTCGTTGGATGACATGCATAATTGAGTACCGTCGCTAAAGGTTTCCCGTGAAAATCGACGATCCGCGCTAACATCAACGTATCGTCTGCAATGCCATCGGGATTGAAACCGCAAACGAACTGCTGACGTTGCTCGTCGAAGAAGTCACGATGCTTCGCCAAATCGCATCTCCCGTGTCCATAAACGATCGAGGCCGGGCCAACATGTTGCTGAGCCTCGGATGCCAACTCACCCATACGGGCTGCCAATCCATCGAGATACGGGCCAAGCAACTCTCCGCCTGGCAATTCGCTTCGAGTGCGAGACATCCAACCTGCGCCATGGGTATGTGATAGCGCTATCGAAATACTTTCATGAGGAACACCCGTCTTTTGATGAATCGACTTACGAATCGCTTGCAATTCCTGACGATCCAAGATGCAATGATCCAAGCTCAACAGCAATCGCGGATCACCAAGGGTAGCCGCCACTGGCTCAACCCATAATAGGGTCGCCTCAAGTGGTCGATGCACGCCAGCAGCACGATCATGGAGCGCGGCCCCCCACATGCGATGATAGATACCGACCGGTGGCGTGATATCGCACCGTGCAACACCAACCCTGCAACGCGCTTGGGCCGTTCTAACTACGTCCATCGTCATCTCCAAATAGGGTTCCTTGTGGGTTGAGAAAGGCCCAACACACCGCGTCGATCGCTATGACGGCAGCGAAAAAAAAGAGGATCAGATTCCAATTGCCAGTCAAGGCGACCAACCACCCGGCTGTCAGCGGGAACAAAGCGGCTCCTATATTGCCGAACATATTCATGGTGCTAAACACCGTGGCTACATTCCTGCCACCGTAACTGATCGCAACGGTATACCCACTCACTCCACCAAATGTTGCGCAAAACGCTCCCAAGGTTATGAGAGCAATACTTTGATTGACGTCCCGCACGAAGAAAGATAGGACGATCAATAGAGAACAGCATCCCATCCCCAATACAGCGATCCCCTGTCGGCTCAACCGTGGGTTACCCGTCTTCTTAAGCAACCAATCCGAAAAAAAACCGCCGGTTAAACTGCCGATAACAGCACCGATACCTGCGACCGTCGTTAGAACACCGGAACCTAAAAGCGTTACGTCGCGAGTCTTTTGCAAGAATGCGGGAAACCATGTCATGAAGAAAACCATACCCGCCGCTCGAAAGAATTGCTGAGCGCAAAGCAATCCCATCGGTACGTCCCTCAGCATGCGCAACCAATCGACAGAGCGAACTGGTTGGCTTTTCAGTGTGCCTACCTCTCCCGCCTCATGCCGCGGAAGCTTGGATAAAGGGATCACCCATAAGAAAAGCAGGGTCCAAAGGATGCCTGGGATTGCATAGGCTGCCAACAGCAATCGCCATCGAGCAACCCCGAGCGACAACTCGGCCCAGGGAGAAAGCCATTCCAGAAAAACAGCAGCCAGCACCGGTGCGATCGCTCCACCAATCGTCATCCCGGCAGCCAGCATCCCGGTCGCTCGGGCTCTCTCGGTATTCGGAAAAATCCGCCCCAAGGCTTTCGCCGCACACGGAAACGCGCCAGCTTGGGAGGCACCCATCAAACTCCATAACACCAATAAGGAATAGAATCCTGTGGCAAACGCACTTAGAAGTGTAGCCAACGACCAAGCCACCGAAAAAATGGCCAGCGCCGTTCGACTTCCCAACCGATCCGCCAACCAACCCGCCGGAATCTGCATCATCGCATAAGCAAAATACCATGCCGATTGAATCGCCCCCATTCCACTCGCCAAATCCGCAAACCCAAGCCCCTTTGAGATTTCCACCGCGGGGACGCTGAGCCCAGCACGCTGGATGTACGCGATCGCTGCCGAAGCACAAAGCATTGCTAGAACGTGAAAACGCCCTCGCAGCACAACACCTTCGTCGGATGGATCACTTTCAATCCACGATGACAAATAGGGGTTAACCGCACTCACATCGCTAGCGGACAAATCGGAATAAGTTGCACCGGGGGGAGTGGAATCTGGCGGAGTCGGTGAAGCCCTAGACATAGTGTTGCCCAAATGATTAATGATGATGGACTAGGGCTTGCTGAAGTATCGCGAACAAGCGATCAACCTCTGCAGTGGTTTCCGGATCCAGTTCCCAACCGCATGGCTGGATTCGAAGCGTGTTTTTGAATACGCCTCGTTTCTTCATCAAGTATTTCTCAATCGCTAAAAATCCATCGAGCCCGGCTTGGAGTTGCAACGCCGTGATTGCACAAATCGGTAGAGATAACCGATAGGTCCGGCTTTCATCACCCGATTGCAATGCACGCCATAATGCGACAATCCCATCAAGCAAATCGGTACCCGGCATGGTGCCGACAATCCCCCGACGATAACAATCGACCAAATTGATCCCACCGGACCCTTCGAAAATCCGAGCTTTGCCCGAACTCGCATCCCGAAGCTTCGACAGATTTGGCCCCAGTGGACTCGCTTCAGGCTTGAAGAAAATTCGTTCCTCACCAAACTCCTCAAGCAGCCTAAGATAAACCCCTAAGTCTATCGCAGCACCGACGTAACTGGATGCATCTTGGACGACGAGAGGGACAGAAATATTGCGAGCGATACTCGCGAAATACTCACGCGTGCGATCACTACTTAGCGATGTCGCCACGGGTGGAATTGCCATCACCGCCGACGCGCCTAACCCCTGTGCATGCTCCGCGAAGCCCACCGCCTCGCGAATACTCTCCGCACCAACGCTGATCACCGTGAACCCTCGTCCTTTGGCCGCATCACATACATGACCAACCAATTCCCGACGGCCGTGATACCCGAGTCGAAGAATCTCGCTAACCATTGCAACGACGACACCCTCCGCCCCGACTCCAAACGCCCAATCCACCTCACGTTGCAGCGTCGGTAAATCGATAGTCCCATCGTCAAGCAGCGGTGTGTGAAGTACCGGAAGAACTCCATGTAGCCGACTCGCTCCCGTCATGAATTGTCACCTTTTCTACTCGTTTTCTACTCGTTGGCTTTCTACTCGTTACCCGTCAGCTCTGTCTCTTTTTGTTCTGTCGCTCTTTGAGCTGCCGATTTATAAGCTGTCGATTTCTAAGCTGTCGATTTCTAAGCTGTCACCTTAGGATTGGACAGAAACCTGTTTTCCTATTATCCATGCGCAAAACGAATACGTTGTCCCCTAACGACTTTCGTTAGCTAATGGTGATTCATTTTCGGTCCCATGGATCGAAATAATGCGTTACCAATCTCCGACGCCACCATCGGGGTAAAAGACACGCTGCAACACCTCCTGCTGAAAGGGATGCTGGCGTACAGCCTCTTCGTTGATCGAGACACCCAAACCGGGGCGAGTGTTGGGGGTTACCGTGCGAGTCTTTGTGTCGAGTTGGAAGCCTTCGTCGACGATCTCCGACCGCCAAGGTACATCGTTATGGACCGATTCGCAAATGATGTAACTTGGTTGTGAAAAACCGAACTCAATCGATGCCGCTGTGCTGACTGGGCCTTGAGGATTATGCGGTGCGAGCGCGATGCGATACGCATCCGCAAGCGCCGCCACGCGTCGCGCTTCGGTGAAACCACCGCAATGCGTTATATCCAACTGGCAAACCTCACAGCCCTTTGCGGCAAAGAGGTCGCGAAATGCAGCGAGATGCGTCACTCGTTCACCGGTAGCAATAGGAGTCGTCACCGCCGCATTGATCGCCGCGAGCCCATCGATGCTCTCAGGCCAACAAGGCTCTTCCAAAAAATAGAGCCCATAAGGCTCCAACACTTTTGCAAATTGCATCCCCATCGCGGGAGAAGGTCTCGCATGGCAATCCACCATAATGTCGATCCTCTCACCAACCGCTTCACGCATCGCGGCAACGCATGCCTCAGCGGCTCGGACAGGCCGCAAACCCTCGATCGGCATCGTCGATGGAACAGCCATCGACTTGAATGCGGTGAAGCCTTCCGCGACGGCTCGCTGTGCCAATTCACCAAAGCGTTTGGCATTATCGACAGGGGTCTCATAGAAACTCTCCATGTCGCCACCCCCAAGATGGCAATAAAGTCGGATAAAGTCCCGAACTGGCCCACCCCATAACTTATGACACGGCACCCCGTGTACCTTGCCAACGATATCCCACAACGCCAAGTCAATTCCTGCGATCGCTGTCGACCGGACGATCCCACTCCCATGCCAGAAGTGCTGTCGCCACATCATTTGCCACAAGTGCTCAACTCGCGTGGGATCCTCTCCGATCAGTAGTTGCGATAAATCGTCAACGGCTCCGACCACGCTTCGCGTGTGCCATTCGAGCGTAGCCTCTCCCCAACCAAACAAACCCGGCTGGTCTGTCAGCACTTTCACAAATACCCAATTTCGCATCCGAGCATGACAGACGAGCGTTTCAACTCCAGTTATTTTCATTCGCAAAGATCGCCCCACGGATTCGAAATACTCACTCATCGTACTCACCAAGCAAAGCCCGGCGCGATTACGGACCAATATACCGGACAGTGCAGCTAGACGCGATGCGGCGGACTTATGGACGCTGTCACCCCTTTCTCGACAGTCCATCTTTGTTCTTTAATGCGAAGTGTATCAATGCGCACTCCAGTGCCTCATCCAGCAAACCCAAAGGTTACATGTTTTGCGATCTGTCTTGTTTAGATCTACTGCAATCGGAACCCATTGGTTCTTCACTATTTTTGACCAGAATACGTGAGATCTTGACTCCCGAGACTGAATCTCTATATTTAGACTCTTTTCTACATATAGAGACCTGGAATCACTAGGCACCTGCTGCGAGTCTGCGCTCGCCCAAACGAATCGAACGACTCGATTGCACCATGGAATCAAAAAGCAACCCAACTGGGGAATGGTCGTTGACGATGGATTTCCCAGCACCGACCGTCGCGAAAACAATGGCAGTGATCGAAGCGGTCGGTAAGCATTCCGCAGGATTGACCCAATCGGAGGTGGTACTCGCTACCGGCTGCTCTGCCAATCTCGTGTTTCGCGTGCTTAGCACGCTCGTGACCCTTGGTTACATGCAAAGGCTCGACGAAGATCGCCGCTATGTATTGACCAGTAAATTGATCGAAAGCTGCCAACCGAAGCGCATGGACAAAAGCCTTGTTCTTTGCGCCTATGCGGAAATGCTCCGTTTGCGCGATCAATCCCGTGAAACGGTGCAATTGGTCATACGAGCTGGAAATAAGGCAATGGTTTTGGAGCAGGTGTCAGGACTCGAAGCCGTGCAAGTGATGGGGCGAATTGGAATGCAGGTCCCACTCTATTCGTGTGCACCAGGCAAAGCGATCCTCGCCTCTCTCCCCGATTCAGAACTCAAGCATTGGTTGTCGACGGTAGAGCTGAAAGCGTATACGGACAGCACCAAATCTACAAAGAATGCTCTGCTGACCGACTTGCAATCGGTCCGTCAGAAAGGCTATGCAGAAGATTGGGAGGAAGGGATCGAAGGCATCCGTTGTGTCGCGTCCGCCATTCTTGATCCCTACAATAATGCCGTCGGTGCGATTACCGTGATGTCCCCCACAAAACGAATGCCACTGAAACGATTCGCGGAGATCGGACAAATGTGCATCTCCGCAGCGCGAACCATCGAACGCGAAATGCTTCTGTGAACTCCATCTCCCGTCGAGCGTCCCTTGAAAACAACCTTCATTCGCAAACGAGCTGACCCCTAAAAGCGTCTTCCAACCCAATCCTCTTCACGACAACGACAACTCCTATCGCATAACCATCAACGACCAACCGACCCCCTCTAGATGACCGAATCTCCAATAGCTTCGCAATCTCCACTTCTCCAAATGCAGGGAATCGAAAAATCGTTTCCTGGGGTTAGGGCGCTGCGCGGTGTCGATCTCACCCTGCGATCGGGGGAAGTGTTAGCGTTGCTGGGTGAAAACGGAGCCGGAAAAAGCACCTTGATCAAAATGCTCGGCGGTGCCCACCAACCCGATCAAGGCACGATTCGGATTTCCGGTCAGCCGGTCAATCTGTCCAGTCCCATCGCAGCCATCTCGGCGGGTATCGGCGTGATTTACCAAGAGTTCAATTTGGTCCCAAGACTCTCCGCATGGGAAAACATTTTCTTCGGCAGGGAACGATCCTCCGGCTTCGTAAATCGCAATATGGAGCGTCGCCGTTCCAAAGAGCTGTTCGATCAGATCGGTGTCCCCGTTCCGATCGACACCCCATGCGGCGAGCTTTCCATTGCCCAGCAGCAACTGGTGGAAATCGCAAAAGCACTTTCTCAAGATGCTCGACTGATCGTTATGGACGAACCATCTGCGGCGATCACTCCTCAAGAAGTAGAACGGCTATTTCACATTATCCGTGATCTGCGATCGCGAGGAATCGGGGTTATCTATATCAGTCACCGGCTTGATGAAATCTTCACTATCGCGGATCGAGTTGTGGTTCTAAGAGATGGACAACTTGCAGGCGAAGGCGAAACGCGATCCCTTACCCGACAACAGTTGATCGAATGGATGGTGGGGAGAGAAATACAAAATGAGTTTCCAAAGGCAAGGCACACCCGCGATCGCATTCGCCTCAGTGTTCGGAACTTGAATCGAGGAAATATAGTCCGCGATGTCAGCTTTGACATTCGTGCAGGTGAAGTACTTGGAATGACGGGATTGATCGGTGCTGGTCGCACAGAAACAGCCCGTTTAATTTTCGGTGCTGATCGCCACGATTCTGGCCAAATATCCTTGGATGGTCACTCACTCCACATCCGATCACCTCGCGATGCAATTCGTAACGGTATTTGTTTGCTTACCGAAGATCGTAAAGGCCAAGGCTTGGTCTTGACCTCCAGCGTTCGAGAGAATTTCGGCCTCCCGAACCTCAAGAACCTCTCTCGTTTCGGTTTAGTGAACCAGACCAAAGAACGGTCTGCATTCTCCACGTATGTGGATCAGCTTCAAATCAAAATCCCCAATCAGGATCAGTTGGCTCGAAATCTTTCAGGGGGAAACCAACAGAAAGTGGTTCTCGCCAAATGGCTTGAACGCAACGCAGAAGTCCTGATCTTCGATGAACCGACACGCGGTATCGATGTTGGAGCAAAATACGAGATTTACCTTCTGATCAACGAACTCGCAAAGCAGGGAAAGGCAATCCTGATGATCAGTTCTGAATTGCCCGAAGTGATCGGCATGAGCGATCGAATCCTCGTGATGCACGAAGGCCGAATCACTGGCGAGATCGAGGAAGCAACCACAGCAACCCAGGAACAAATCATGGAAATGGCGGTAGCTTAATTCGATGAATAACGCGATCACTCGATTCCTAGGAACCAGTCCCCTCGTGCGTGATTACGGCATGAGCTTCGTCCTGCTGCTACTCGTCGGACTCTTTAGCGCCTTGACCTTAAAGCAACAACATCCGACGGGAGCTGATGCCGGACGTCAAGTCGCCGATTTGATCCTCGTACGCCATACCAAACCGCGTGTTTTAGTGATCACCAGAAACACCCCCGAGGACGTCGAATTCTCCAATGCTGCTATCAAGCGACTCGAGGAAAAAGGTGCTCGAGTCCTCGCCACCGTTCGAGGTGCAGCGCCCGATGCCAAACAATCGATCGAGGAAGTCTTGAAGTCCGGGGAGTCGATCGATGCCATCGCGGCGAACGATGTTACTGCGAAATGGACGGTCTACGATCGTTTCCCCGAAGTAGGTGCAGGGAAATGTGTGGTGCCAGCATCTTATACCTGGCCTGACTTCCTCAAGGTTTCTAATCTGCTGGGTGTGGCAAACCAAACGGCAATATACGCCATTATCGCCATCGGCATGACCATGGTCATTATCACAGCCGGGATCGATCTTTCCGTCGGATCGCTCGTGGCACTCGCCTCGGTCTGCGTATCCATTCTGCTGCGAGATTGCTTCGGTGGTATCAGTGCAGGCGTTGCAGCGGTGATCATCGCTTCCACCACCAGTGTCCTCGTGTGCGCGTTGGCAGGTGCATTCAACGGCTTCATGATCACGGCCTTTCGTATACCACCGTTTATTGTGACACTCGGCATGATGATGATGGCTAGTGGTTTGTCGTTCAAACTCTCAATGGGCCAGTCGATTCCCGAGTTGCCCTCGAGCTTCTTTTGGTTAGGTCGCGGTCATATCTTTGGTATCCCAAATCCCATTTTGCTCATGCTCGCATTGTACATGATCGCTCATATTGTCATGTCTCGCATGGTACTGGGACGATATATCTACTCGATTGGAGGGAACGAAGAAGCTGCACGACTCTCCGGCGTTCCGGTCACACGCGTTCAATTGGCCGTCTATACGATTTGCGGCGCACTAGCAGGCCTAGGTGGCATCGTCCTAACATCCCAACTTTCTGCAGGTGATCCCAAGTTTGGATTGATGTATGAACTCGAAGTGATCGCGGCCGTGGTCGTCGGTGGGACTTCGCTGATGGGGGGACAAGGCAAAATTTTCGGAACACTGATCGGTGCCTTCATTATCGCTGTGATAAAGAACGGAATGAATCTAACCGATGTCGACCCCTTCAATCAAAAAATTGTGCTTGGTGCCGTCCTGATGATCGCCGTATTGCTCGATACCCTCCGACGCAAAAAAGGGCATCGCTAAACATGATTCGACCATCCGATCCACTCAATCGATTACGCTATTCGAAACCTTCACCCTACCTCCACTCCGATCCATCCAGCATGTTGAAAATGTTCTCGTTCAAAGTGCTCATTCCGCTTTTGCTTGTATGCAGAGTCCACGCAAACAACGCAGACGACATTCTCATCGCCGATTTTGAATCCGAAACCTACGAAGCATGGAAAGTAACCGGCGACGCATTCGGACCAGGGCCAGCCAAGGGTACATTGCCTGGGCAAATGCATGTCGATGGCTTTCAAGGCAAAGGTCTGGTGAACTCCTTTTTCCACGGTGACAACACCACGGGGACGCTAACGTCACCTCCATTTCGGATCGAACGCAAATTCATCGCGTTCTGGATCGGTGGTGGCAACAATCCGGAAAAACTTGCCTTGCAATTGCTCGTCGATGGCAAGATCGTTCGCAGGGCTACCGGCCCAAATGACCAACCTAGAGGTAGCGAATCGCTTCAAGCAGATTCCTGGGATGTATCGGAGTTTGATGGAAAGACAGCGACGCTTCGAATTGTGGATGATGCCCAAGGTGGTTGGGGCCACATCAACGTCGACCATATCGTACAGACAAATACCAAGCCAAAAGGCTTGATCAAAGATGCTGAGCGGACACTTACATCAAGCGCCCGTTACTTACATATTCCCATAAAAAACGGGGCACCGAAGCGGGTCGTAACGCTCCTCGTCGATGGCCAACGCGTGGTGCGAAACGATATCGAATTGGCCGACGCAGAGCCAGACTGGTGGGCAGCGATGGACATCGCTGCGTGGGAAGGAAAATCACTAACCCTTCGCGTCGATAAAATGCCCGAAGGATCGATGGCCCTCAGCAGTCTCGAATTGAGTGACTCCTACAAAGACGCAGAAACGCTTTATCGAGAACCGCTGCGCGGTCAATTTCATTTTTCTCCCCAGCGAGGTTGGAACAATGACCCGAATGGCTGCGTTTACTACAACGGAGAATACCATCTGTTCTTCCAGCACAACCCGTATGGCTGGGGCTGGGGAAACATGCACTGGGGTCATGCCGTCAGCAAGGACTTGGTTCATTGGCAAGAAATAGGTGACAAACTTCTCCCGGACGAGATGGGCCCTATGTTCAGTGGAAGCGCTATCGTGGATTGGAATAATACCAGTGGTTTCGGCAAAGATGGTAAACCACCGATGGTTTTGATCTACACGGCTGCCGGGAACCCAACCGTGCAAGGAATCGCGTACAGCACCGACGGCCGAACCTTCACCAAGTATTCCGGCAACCCGGTCCTACCTCAGATCACCGGTGGCAACCGCGATCCAAAAGTATTTTGGCACAAATCAACTCAAAAGTGGGTGATGGTGCTCTATGTCGAATTGCAAGGCAAACACACCATTCATTTCTTCTCTTCGCCGAACTTACGCGAGTGGAACTTGGAAAGTATCACGGAAGGGGTCGGAGGAACTGCATTCTTATTTGAGTGCCCGGACTTCTTTGAATTGCCCATCGAAGGTGCCCCCAACAACGGCAAAAAGGACGAGAGGAAATGGGTACTTCTCGGAGCGAATAGCGAATACGCGATCGGCACGTTTGATGGCAAGGGGTTCCAATCAGAGCATACGCGTTTACCAGGACACCGCGGCCGCGGTTTCTATGCTCCGCAAACCTTTAGCGATATACCCACCAAGGATGGTCGCAGGATCCAAATAGGTTGGTTCCAGACCGAGACTCGCGGGATGAGTTTCAATCAATCGATGACGATTCCGCTCGAACTAAAGCTTGTGTCCACAACGGATGGGCCTCGCTTGACCTTCGCCCCCGTGAAGGAGCTTGAGTCCCTCCGAGCGAAAACGACTACCTTGGAAGCGACCGCATTAAACCCCGGGGACAGAAACCCACTCGACTCAGTAAACTTCGAACTCCTCGAACTACGCACTGAAATCGAACCAGGTGATGCAAACGAGATCGTATTCAACATTCGAGATGCGATGATTATCTACGAACCCAAAACGCAGGAACTCAGCGTTAATGGCCAACGCGCACCAGCACCGTTGATCGATGGAAAACTGCGATTGGCCATTTACTGCGATCGTACGGGACTAGAAGTTTTCGCAAGCAATGGGTTTTGCTACATGCCCATGCCATTCAATACGAATCCTGAAAACCGACGAATCTTCCTTGAAACCCGAGGGGGTACCGCAAAGGTGCAAAAGCTACAGGTTCACGAATTACGATCAGCATGGAACCATCCTTGACGCTTTGAATCGAAAACTATCCCGTCTGCTTAATTGCTACACAGCCATTGCAGAATGATTTATATAGGACAGTTCGCAGGGTTTTGGATTATTACCCCTTTACAGAAAAATCACGATCAACATTGCGGATTAGGCTTCTTGATCGAGGAGGGAGCGAGAACTCAACGAATGTTCGCGAGGCAGACCGAGCCACTTGGGCAATTGTCATTATTCATCATTGACTTGCTCTCGTAGGTAAGTCCGAGTCAAGT
Source organism: Planctomycetota bacterium (assembly GCA_016872635.1). Taxonomy (GTDB): domain Bacteria; phylum Planctomycetota; class Planctomycetia; order Pirellulales; family Pirellulaceae; genus JBKCUI01. Next base: position 17,236 of record VGZN01000037.1, read on the forward strand.
ATCCTGATGCAGCGTAGGCATCGTGACAATTCGCACATGACTCCACTCGTCCCCTCGCCAGCACGTGCTTCTTTTCTGAATCGATCACACTAAATTCCCAGTCTCCGTGCTCGGGCCAATATCCCTTCGGCATCTTTCGCATTACGGTATACAACTCAATCTTGCTACGCTCTTCATCGGGATACTTGATCTTAATGACGATTGTCCCAACGGGATACTCGGCAGCGCCAGCGAGAATTGCTGTCTCGCCCCCCTTACTGATGTAAATATCGCAAAATCGATCACCATGAATATCGACATGGGTATTCACGACGCATTGAGTAGCGGTTGGCGCATGCATCAGAAACGGCTTTTCCGTAACTCGAACAAAGCCATCCATTTTTTCTAGCGATGCAAGAAAGTTACGATTCGAGAGCAATGGATCTTTGCGATGCTCCTCGTGGGCCTTAACAATGCCTTGAGCGTTTGCAACAGAAACTGGGACGCCACATACCACCATTGCAACCATCACAATCAAATTTCGCATCTGTGCTCCCCCTGAATTTGATGGACAAACTCGCTTGCATAACGATCGGCCCAAACCGTGCGGAATAGGCCCATGAAGCCTATCACTGCGCGAAGCAACGGGGCCTCCTGTTGAAGTAACTGGGCCTCCTTTCGTCGAGGAGATTCTTAGGTGAGCTGTCCAAGTTGTTTTGCTCGGATGTTTGCCGGTGAGTACAAGCTTTGGTTCTCTACGGTCCTGATGCTGCTGGCTTGGCGTTATCCAATTGGATTCATCTTCTTGTGACAACGCCAGCATTCCGCGCTCTCTGTCTTTATCAGTCTTTCTCTCAACGTTTTAGTATGGTCTTCCGGAATCGAGGCATCCACGGTGATAGGGATAGAGGCTCTCGATGGACAACCTTCATGAAATGCTTGCGGATGGCAGAAGCAAGCATCTGATCACTGGGGCTTGTGTCTGAAGAAGCG
>VGZN01000038.1 GCA_016872635.1 Planctomycetota bacterium
ACGCAATAGCAAATCCAACTGCGAAGAGAAAGTGGGGCATCACGGTATCGGCATAGCTGCAGTAATCGTTGGTATGCCTAAGTACCCTCGGCGTGATTGAGTAAGCACCTAGGAAGTTGACAACGACCATAGACGCCACTGCGTAACCTCGAAACTGATCGAGGCTCTCGATACGAGACGTTGCACGTATCGGGCTCGTGTCAGTTTTAGTTGGATTCAATGGAGTCCTCCGTCAATTCATCGATTGACTCGACAATCCGATACCGTTTGTTGGGTGATATATTCTTGAGTTGCGAAATGGAACCAGAGGGCCACGTAATGATCAACACATCGATGGACTCGACTCGCCCGAGGCCGAGGTAAATCGCAGGATCATTGCTGCACTCGAAACCGTTCCCTGCCAATCGTTGATGGATCCAGCGTTGGTCACCGACACGGACTTCGATTTGTGCACCGATGGCATCCCTCTCCGATCGGGTGCCGATCGGTTCGATGGAGATCCAGGAACCATCTGAAACAGACTGGTTTTTGAGGATTGAGATCGGATGGTCCAGATGGGTAACATACGCGTCGAGTTGCCCGTCTCGATTGTAATCCCAAAGTCCGAGGCTTCGCGACAAGTACTCATTTTGAAAGAATCCGCCCAGACTATCGCTTGATTGCTCAGCGAAAGCGTTGTCCCGTTGTAGAAAAACTTGGGGCCGCATTTGGAATGGCTGTCCTTTGGACCGATAGTCATCGACATGGCCATTGACGACGAGGATATCCTGCCAGCCGTCCCTATCCAAGTCGATCAGTTGCGTGCCGAACCCCAGTGTCTTTTTCTTAGGATCGATGAGTCGATATCGTCGCGATGCGTCTTGGTAGAAGTGGCTTGGGGTTTGAGTGTAAAGCGCATTGTACTCATCAATAAAATTGGTCATGAACAAATCCAGGGTTCCATTGCGATCGACGTCGGCGCAGCCGACTCCCATACTCGCCTGTGGTTTGCCTTGGATATCGACAGCGCATCCGCGTCGAACGGCTTCATCTCCGAGCGCATACCGACCTTCCTTTTTTGGGTCTGGGTGGCTGATGAGAAGATTATTGGCAGACATGTCATTAGCGATATAGATATCGTTGCCGAACTCATTGTCGAGATTGCCGACGATGATGCCGAGGCCGCGACCTTCGTCGAGTTCCATGTTCCAATCGTCATTGCCGAGTCGGAATCCACCTTGGCCGTCGCTCAGATAGATAAAATCTTTCGACGCAGGGAACTCGGTTGGCCGGCAGACTTGAGGAAGTTTTTCTTGGCTGAGGCATTGATGCGTGATGACATCGGAACCGGACGAGTAGTTCACTTCGATCAGGTCTGGGAGTTGGTCGCCGTCGACATCGGCGATGGCACCGCTGACGCTCCAAACCGGCGCTGTTTCAATGGGGCGGTTCATGGCAGGGACGTCGATTTGTTCGAAGGTTCCATCCCCCATGTTGCGGAGAAACCGATTCTGTCCGAAATTCAGGAGTAGCATGTCGGGGTAGCCGTCCTGGTCCCAGTCCCCAACCGCGACTCCTTGGCCATAAGCCATGTTGGTTACATGAGCAGAAGAAGCAACATCCTGCATGGATTGGCCGCGTACATTTCTGAAAAGAGCTGACGGTAGATTCGTGCTTGGGTAGCGAGGGTCGCCGCCTCCTTGTACGGCGTAGAGATCAGGCCAACCATCGCGATCGTAGTCGATACTCCCAGCTCCACCGCCGTTGCTTTGATAGGTTTGCATTCCAACGGTGTTTTTGTCGTCTCCATTTTGGAATTGGAAATCGACTCCTAATTGTTTCGCGACATCGCTCCAGTTCAGCTTGAAGTTGACTTGACCGGATAAAGCGGTGGCAGTCTGTGCGTTCGTATTGGCCGTGGCAGGCGAACGTGAGGCCAATTGAGAGAGGTTTGGTGGAGTTAGCGATTCGCTCGTCCAAGGCAAGTTTGAACTCGGGCGTTGCGAGGACATCGTGGCCATTGTCCGTTTGCGTTGATTTCGCAGATTTGCCAGTACGGTAGGGTCTTTGTCATTCGAAGATTCATTGAGTTCACGCCATGCGAGGGCTTCGATAATGCGACCATTTTGCTCGAGAGCATCGGCGACTTGAAGCAACCATTCGGGGCGACGAAAGCCGTCCCTGGAATAATTGATATTTCGGTTTGCTAGCTGCATCTGTTGAAATAGCGATTCAGCTAAGGCCGCGTTTTCAGATTGTCCATTTGCCAACAGGCATTGCGAGAGAGGAGCGATTGCAAGGAAATCGAACGGGTCTAAGTCGACGCTTCTCGTGAAGCAGTAGATCGCGTCCTCAAATGCTTCACCGCGTTGGTACCACAATCCTAGGACTCGCCAAAACATAGGGATTGTCTCTGCGGTTGTACGAGGAACGGAAGCTAACCAATTCGGGAGTTCCCCGTATTTCTCTTGTTCGATAAGGGAAAGACCAAGTCCGGCATGGCACGCTGCGGGCGCATTTGGGGACGCGATGATTTCTCGGAATATTCGCTCGGCCCGTTCTGGATCCTTTTCGAAGATCGCTCCGAAGGCGAGAGCGCTTTTGAGGCGTGCATCGTTCGGAGACTGTTCTAATTTCCGCAGAATGATGTCCTCGCTTTGAACAGGTTTGGCCGTATCCACGGCGAGGACCAAGGTCGTTATGTCCACATTTCCCAAGGCAACCAACCGTTGCATCCAGAGGCTTGATTCGTAGCGACGGCCTTGTAGGTCGAGGATGGCAGCCATGCTTTTGAGCAACTCAGGGTCTTTGGGATAAGTCTCCACGAGCCGAGCGGCGCGTTGCTCGGCATCGGAGATCGCTGCACCATTTAAGCACCACATTACGGCTCCGCGATGTGCATTGAGTCCATATTCTGGATCGTTTGCTGGGATGCGGTCGACCATTTGCAGTGCCTGTTCGAGCCGGTTCCTTCGATGGAGGATTTGCGACGCGACATAAAGGGCTCGCGAATCGTTGGGGCTCGTTAGGAGAACGTTCTGGCATTCCTTCCAAGCTTCATCGAACTTTTCCCCTTCAAGGAGTTTCAAAGAGCGAAATGAGGAGGCGCGTTTTTCGGTGGGTTCTGGTTTGCGATCGGTTTGCCCGCCGCTGGAAGCAGGTGCCTGTGCCGGATTGTTCACGGACTGGTTCGTATCGCTACATCCCAGACAGCCCAGTACGAGCAGGATGCAAAGGGCTGTTTGCTGGTTGAGGGATGGCATAGGGGACACATTAGGCAAGTTGGCAACGAAAGATTCGGATATGGCGTTCTCCGTCGTCGAGATCGATCAGGGAGGACTGGCAGTTCCATCCAGCCGCCCGGATCCATTTTTCAAATCGGTCGCCGGTATGCCGTTGCGGTTCGCTGAGCAGCACCATCCCATTGTCGCTGAGAACATGCCGCAAGCAAGGTTCGAGGATGGGGTAAAGCGATGGGTTGTAGACGATATCTGAGCCGATAACGATGGGGAATTTTCGTGGGAGATCGGCAGGGTTTGCCCAATCGAGTCGGCGAACGTGGGTTTTATCGGCGACGAATCGTGCGTTATAGCGGCACATGAGCAATGCCATGTTCGAGGCGTCAGTAATACAAACATTAGCACCACGGAGAGCTGCTGCGATTCCCGCTCGCCCGCTTCCGCCTCCGAGTTCCAGTACGTCGTTTCCAGGGAGATTGGGAAGTGTGCCTAGGTAGCGATCGAGTCCGATTGCTGCTCGCCAAGTTGCCGCCCAGAAGGGATCGGTTTCCACGTTCCCGTCTTCATTGTTTTGGAGGGCGTGTTCGAGAAGCTTATCCGGGTCAATCACGCGGGTCCATGGATATATGGTACCAGCGATGTTGGTGGAAACATGTTCTATAGGAACTTTACGCTGAAGCCGCGCGAGGAGTAGGTTGGACTGATGGCGGGAGAGTTTGGACTGCAGCGGTGATGAGGCCTGCTCGGAACTGGCGATCATATCACGGTCGCTCTTCCATTTCACGGATGTACGCGCGAAGACGTTCGAGCTCGTCTTCAGTTCCTTTCAGCTTTAGCATGTTGCTTACGCGGCGCTGAAACTCAAGGCTATTCACAGGCTTTGAAAGAAAGTCGTCTGTTCCTGCTTCAACGGCGCGTTCGATATCACCTAGTTCGCTGAGTGCAGTAACCATGAGGATCATGATTTTTGAGGTCTTGGGATCGCTTTTGAGCTTTCGGCATACTTCGAAGCCGCTGAGTTTAGGCATCATCACATCGAGCAGGATCAAATCCGGCCCAAACTTTTCAACTTGGTCGAGGGTGTCTTTGCCATCGACGGCAATCGCGGTATCGCAGTCGAATTTCGCGAGGAGCGCCTCGAGCAATTCTCGGTTGGCTGCGTTGTCATCAGCGATGAGTATCTTTGGAATAGACACCGGAATTCTCCTCGATGTTGTAGCAAACTAGGGTAAAGCGTCCGAACGGGATACACGGATGAGCGTGCGAACTAGTTTCCCGAGTCGACGGTTGCAAGGCCTGCTGCCGGAACGGGGAAGTGGTTGGTCAGTTCTCGTACTTCATTTCGTATTTGAGACAAAGCCGCAGCATCATCGTGGGATTTCAATGCGGTTGCGATCCATTGACCAATTCGTCGGAACTCGTCAATTCCCATTCCACGCGTCGTAAGTGCCGGACTACCAATACGAATTCCACTTGGATCCATGGGTTTGCGAGTGTCAAACGGAATCATGTTCATGTTGACGGTAACTCCGCAATGCTCAAGGGCTTTCTCGGCGATTTTACCACCGATGCCGAAGCTGGTTACATCGACCAAAACTAAATGATTGTCGGTTCCGCCGCTGATCAATCGCAATCCATTGCTGAGGAGAACTTCCGCGAGCGTGCGCGAATTGGCGACAATTTGCTTGCCGTACTCTTTAAAGCTGGGTAGGAGTGCTTCGCCAAAACAGACGGCCTTGCCGGCCACGACGTGCATCAACGGTCCGCCTTGGATGCCCGGGAAGACGGCACTATTGATGGGTTTCGCGTACTCGGACTTGCAGAGAATCAATCCGCTTCGTGGGCCGCGAAGGGTTTTATGGGTCGTGGTTGTTACGAAGTCGGCATAGGGAACTGGCGAATTATGAATGCCAGCGGCAACAAGACCCGCGTAGTGCGCCATGTCGACCAAAAGTTTTGCGCCGACCTCTTTCGCAATCTCAGCAAAGCGGTCGTGGAAAATTTCTCGCGGGTAAGCACTAGCGCCGGCAACGATGAGTTTGGGGCGGTGTTCTTTTGCCAGCGCGGCAACTTGATCGAAGTCGATCCTGTGGTTGACTGGATCGACTCCGTACGAATGGAACTTGTACAACTTTCCGCTGATGTTCAACGACATACCATGGGTCAAGTGGCCACCTTGTGCCAGATCAAGTCCGAGGACGGTATCGCCGGGTTGGAGTTGGGACAAATAGACGGCTGTGTTGGCTTGCGAGCCGGAGTGAGGTTGAACGTTGGCATGTTCGGCCCCAAACAGTTCTTTCGCGCGTTCGATCGCGAGATTTTCAACGACATCGACGAACTCGCACCCTCCGTAGTAGCGACGCCCCGGGTACCCTTCTGCGTATTTATTGGTCAGAACACTACCGACGGCTTGCATCACGGCGACGCTGGTATAGTTCTCGCTGGCGATCATTTCCAAGCCATCTTGTTGCCGGAGGGCTTCTGATTGGATCGCGGCCCAAACAGCGGGGTCTTGACGCTGCAGAGTTGTCATAAGGGATTTTGGGGCTGAGGGGTGGACAGGAATCACAAGCTGCGTTGCAGCTAGGTACACAGCATTGTTCACGATGCCTCGTATTGCGTCAATCGACATGACATTGCGATCGTTTTTGCGGAGTTTTCCCGTTTTTCCGGCTGGGGTATTTGGGGTGTTGCTGGACGGGGGGACGCGCCGAAACTTACAAGGTCGTTTCGTGGAAGCCTAGAGAAAACCGGATCCGGTCCTACCTATCGGAAGAGGGCGATTCCGAAGTAAAAAGCCCCCAGAACTGTTGAGATCGAGAAGAGGCAATTTATGAAAAGCAAATTATCAGCTCATCTAGCTCGCTTTTTTCGCGACCAAGAAGGGCCAGCGGCGGTTGAGTATGCATTTTTCCTTTCCATGCTAGTTGTGGTGGTAATGGCATCCCTTCAGTTGTTTTCTTGATGGCAATCCGTTTTTTCCCTGATGGATCGTGCACGGACGGGATGCCTTATTTCCCGGACAACCGTTACTGGCCGTCCAGCAAAGTGTGATCAAATACAAGGTCTGCGAAAAGTCTTTCGGTTCCATAGGATTTTTTTCCTGCCAACGTTTGCCAGACCTTAATCCTGTCCTACTCTTCCAAAAGGAGCCTGATCAATCGTTTTCTGAACAGGCTTTTTGTCACAGTGGTTGCTATCAGGCCGAACTAATGCGTCCAGCGGTCGGATTGCGATGAAATCAGATTCGTTTGGAAGGGTATCATGAAGAGTTTTGCACAAAAGATTAAGCGTTTCTTGAAGAGTGAAGACGGCCCAACTGCTGTTGAGTATGCAGTTATGTTGTCACTCATCATCGTTGTTTGTATCACTGCTGTTACCAGCATTGGTAAGAAAGCTGCAACAACGTTCACCAACGTCGCAAACCAGCTCGGTACATCAAGCTAACTACGAACGGGATTCGTCGAACGGGTTAAAAAAACTCCGGCCTAGGGTCGGAGTTTTTTTTGCTCGGATCGAATGAGGTTATCAATCACAGCGGATAGGTTCGGGGATTTTCGTGACACACTATAAAACTGTCCGAAGCTGCAAATCATCAAATGAGTTCTTATAAGGATGCGGCGAACCAAGTCCGTCTCCATGTCCCCCTTGAAGGGTGGCTATCGGTATATCCTGGAATTGGAAGAAGGATTGATGCGAGGAGTGCGCAACGCGCAGACGGCAATTCCGTCGCATTCGTACTCCTCCATGTAGAAATCCCGACTCATAGACGTTAATGATTCAAGTTTCCTAATCGGAATTTTTTGACTCTCGTTATTCCTGTCGTAAGTTTGGTTCGGCGTGAATAGTAGAACGCTGATTTGGATTCAGGCTGGTCTGAGTTCGATCGTACTCTTGCTGCGGATCCGAGGCAGTGGCGACTGCTTGGCGATTGTCGCGGTGAGAATTTTGAAACTGTTAGCTCGTCAAGCCGAGCGACCTGCCGGAGGGTAATATGAAGAATTTCGCCATGAAGTTGAAGCGATTCTTGAAGAGCGAAGACGGTCCAACCGCAGTTGAGTACGCGGTTATGTTGTCACTCATCATCGTTGTTTGTATCACTGCTGTTACCAGCATTGGTAAGAACGCTGCAACAACGTTCACCAACGTCGCAAACCAGCTCGGTACATCAAGCTAGTTTGATAAAGCGACCAGGTCTTCACGTTTAAGCTGCGGAAGGCACTGCTCGAAATGCGAGGTCGAGGTGATTTCCTAGGCCTCGGTGAATGACCACGAGAAACCGGTAGCCGGCGACAGTATGTCTCGGCGAACCGGTCTCGTGATTAAAAACTCATGATTGTTTATGTAGAGTCACCGATGTTTATTACAAACTACCCAGTCGAGGCGCTCGGAAGCCTGTGGGAAATCATTTGCTGCTGCGGAACCCTCTTCTTCGCGGCATTTGCATGGGTCCTGGCTCCCCGATAAGTGCATATTGCAAACGAGTGTATCGGCAGTTGTCGCTGATCCACAACCGTTCGTTGCGGTACTCAAGGGATGCTGGATAGGAATGGCCGAGAGTATTTGCACAACCTCACAGATTTAAATTCACAAGTCACAAGGATTATCGGAAATGGAATCCACCAACTTGGTTAACGGTATTATTCAACATTGGCATATTTGGGTGGTTTCGATCGTTCTCGTGGTAGCCGCTGTGATCGACGGCTGGAAGCTGAAGGTCCCTAACTGGATCACATTCCCGATGATTGCAACGGGATGGATTTACAGCGTTGCGACCGGTGGCATGGAAGGACTAGGATGGAGTTTGCTAGGGACCTTCTTTGGTCTCGGTCTTCTCTATGGAATCTACATGGTTGGTGGAATGGGGGCTGGCGATGTAAAGTTGCTCGCAGGAATTGGAGCATGGGTTCACGCTCAGCACACCTGGAATATTTTCGCGACGACTGCAATCGTCGGTGGAATTATGGCCCTCTTGATGGTCGCCTACTCCGGGCGATGGAAGAAACACTTTCAGCAATTCAATATGTTGATTGGTGAGTTCTTTGAAGTAAAAGATCCTGAGACACTGTTTCAACGGGCCGCCGAGCGAAAGCCTCGGATGTATTTACTACCCTACGGCATCCCGATGACCATCGCAGCCCTTGGATATTTCGCCTTCCAGGGAATGTATTTCTAATCTCAGAAGCTTTCGATAAATCGATATTTCGCAGCGTTGGTATCCACGTGGTACCAACGCTGTTTTGCTTTTGTGACGACGGTTTTAAGGTCTTAATTCGCTCCATCCGACTTGGCGATGGCAGCATTTTCAGTGCGGATCTGTTCCCACTTGGCGGCAAGTTTCTCCACGATTTCAGGATGCATTGCCGCTCGATCGTTTGATTCAACTCGATCGCTTCCCATGTCGTACAGTTCCCAAGGTGCATTGTTTCCAGCGGCGACTATTTTCCAATTCCCCCAACGCAAGGCTTTGTTGCCTTCGTGTTGCCACCAAAGGACTCGCTCTGTAGTGGTGGACTCTCGAGGTTTCGAATCAACATCTCCTGGGTTCAAGGCATATTCCAATTCCGCGGCAAAACTCTGTCCTGCAGGTACGGGGCCTGACCATTCGACTTTCTCCTTGGCTGATCCAAGAGCGCTATGATTGCGACTGGCTAGTTCGAGTAGGGTTGGGGCGATGTCGATGACATGATGGGGGGTGGCGATAGCAACTGGATTTGGTTTGATGTTTGCAGGCCAATGGGCGATCATCGGGGTGCTGATCCCTCCTTCATGAACCCACGTCTTATGACGTCGAAAGGGCGTGTTGCTGACGGTGGACCAACCGGGACCAAGGCTTAGAAACGTAGCTGGGGATCCTGCAGGCACTTGAGGATCGTGTCCGTCTCCACGGACCATGATCTCAGCGCTGGCACCATTGTCGGACAGGAACAGAATCAACGTATTATCCAATTTTTTGTTTTGGGTTAGCCAATCGATAATTCGTCCGACCTCGTGATCCATGCAGTCGATCATCGCCGCATGGACAGCCATCTTGTCGATTTGGAATCTCTTCTGCTCGTCGCTTAATTCGTCCCAGGGTTTGGGGTGATTGAGTTCACCCGCGCCCAGCTTCTTCATGGCGTCCGGAAATGCGTAGGGGGGGCCGAGTGATCGCTCGACCGATGAAGGTCGGGTTGCAATACCAAATTCCTTCATCGATTCCCATCGGCGTGCGCGAACGGCGTCCCACCCCTCTTGGTACTTTGAACGATAGCGATCGATGACGGGCTGTGGGGCATGCAGTGGGAAATGAGGAGCCGTGAATGCAATAAATGAGAAGAATGGTTCATCGGGAAAGGATTTTTGATGATCTGTGAGTTGATCGATGGCGTACTGTGCAATCGCCGTGCTGGAGTAGTAGTCGCTTCCTTCCTGGACGGCGGGTAATGGTTTATCGTCGAGGGTGTGATTCTTTGGGTTGAAATGACGATCGTGGTCTTGGAGGCTATAGGAGTGATCGAAACCTCCCGCCAGTGGTGAGCCATCGACATGCCATTTTCCAGAATGGTATGAGCGATATCCATGTTTTTTCAAACGTTCGGGTAAAAGTTTAGCCCAGCTAGGCCGTTTGGCTTGTGCGCCACTAGGAATGCCTTCCACAGAATCTCGTCGTACTTGTTGGGCGTAATACCCTGTTAATAGAGCCGCCCTGGTCGGCCAGCAACGGGCTGTGTTGTAAAACTGTTGAAATCGAACTCCACTTTTGGCCAAGCGATTTAAATTTGGTGTATCGATCTCGCTGCCATAGACGCCGATGTCCGAAAACCCCAAGTCATCAACTAGGATCACCATGAAATTAGGTGGCGATGAATCGCGTAGAGACGATGTGTTGTTGCTTTGTGCAGAGGAGGTTATCGCCAGCAACAGAGTCCATAACATGCAGCATGATATCCAAATGAGTATCTTCATGATGCGGTATTTCCTCGCGAGAGATGTGCCTTCATCTCGGCGGGGCGAGTGAAGTGAAGTAGCTGTTCGATCACTGGCAATGATAGCGAGTTGCCGAGCAGTTGCCACATTCGGTTGTATTTCAGATTCTCAGGGAGATTAAAATTGGAGCTGAAACCCAGAAGATTTGCGACTTCACGCGGTGAAAAGCGTCGGTATCCACCTTCGGCGATGAGATAGGAACCAGCTCGATTTACTACCTTTCCATAGGAAGAAGCGAAGCAAGACGCGATGGCAGTCGGTTCTGAGGGATCGACGCGGTGCAGGGAATGCAAATAACGCGAGACGATGTGATCGTCGAGCCAGAGGTCAGGCATGTCCAGACGGGTGATGCAGGAGTCGAGGTGTGCATGAAGAGGGAGTGTTGGCGAGCGAGTGAATTGAATGCTTGGCAAGATCGATCGTGTTGCTACGACGTAAATCCTCGGGCGACGATTCGGCCAGCCGAAGGCTGTCGGGCATACCGTTAGGGTTTCGATCTGATAACCTGACCGTTCCCATTTCATTTTCATCTGGGAATAGGTTTGTGAGATGTCAAAACCGACCACATTCTCGACGACGACGCAAGGTGGTTGGATTTGTTGAACGCAATCGATTAAGTGCAAAAAAGATTGAGCGCGAGGGTCGCGTAAATCGTTCTGATTTCCGCGACGAGTATAGGGTGTGCAGGGAGGGCTCATCCACCATAATTCTGCGTGTTGCCGTTCCAGCCATTGCATGGGCAGGGATTGCAATTCCCGCAAGACATAGGGGGCTTCGAAATTGAGTTGATACCAATCGCGACTATCGGCATTGATGTCGACCGCGTGGACGATATCGAGCCAGGGGCAAGCTGCCGCAAGGCCACCGATACCTGCATACAGCTCAAGCGTTTTCACGTGATTTAGCTTGGTGTTCGAGAATGGAGGCAACGAGTGCTGTCCATCCTGTCTGATGGTTGGCGCCCAATCCTTTGCCGCTATCGCCATGGAAGTATTCGTAAAAAAGAATCAAGTCCTTCCAATGCGGATCGGCCGCGTACCGCGTGTTGTCTCCATGGCATGGGCGGCCGCCATCGGGGGTGGATTTGAACAACTGCACGAGTCGCCTTTCAATTTCATCTGCAACTTGCACGAGATTGAAGTGATTACCGGAACCCGTTGGGCATTCCACGGTGAACTCGTCTCCATAGTATTCGTGGTAATGCCGTAACGATTCCACAATCAAATAGTTTAGTGGAAACCAGACTGGTCCTCGCCAATTGCTGTTGCCACCGAACATACCTGAATTGCTTTCACCTGGAACGTAACTGACGGAACTGGTCCCGCCGTCGTAATCGAATACGAATGGGTCTGTGAGATGGGCTGCCGACAGGGAGCGAATGCCAAATGGGGATAGAAACTCCTTTTCGTCAAGCATATACGCGAGTAAACGTTTCAGCCGGTCAGTCGAGGGAATGGCTAGAAGACGCATGCCGGAATCGCTTCCCTCCGGGCATTTTCGCTCGAGGTACGTCATGTAGGCCGACATGTGGGGTTTGTACTTGAGGAACCAATTCATGCGTCTGACGAAGCTGGGCAATTTATTGAGGGTCGATTCATTAAGGATAACGCTGGTGCAGAGTGGTATTAGGCCTACCAGTGAGCGTACTCTGAGGGCTGTGCTTTGACCATCGCGATAGAGGTGGTCGTAGTAGAACCCATCGTCTTCTTCCCAAAGTCCTGTCCCGTGCAGCGAGTTCATCGCTTCTGAAATCTCGACATAGTGCTCAAAGAACTTGCTCGCCATATCGGAGTAGGCTTGGCTCTCATCCGCCAATTCGAGCGCCATCTGCAGCATGCAGCCGCAATAGAATGCCATCCACGCTGTAGCGTCAGCTTGGTCCAAGCTCCCGCCTCCTGGCATTGGTTTGCTACGGTCGAAAACGCCGATGTTGTCCAGGCCCAAAAACCCACCGCTGAAAACGTGTTGCCCTCGGGTATCTTTGCGGTTCACCCACCAAGTGAAGTTCAGCAAAAGTTTCTGGAACGTGCGAGCGAGAAAGTCTCGATCGCCACACTGCTTGTAAACGTGCCAGCATGCCCAGGCATGGACCGGTGGATTGACGTCGCTCAATGCCCATTCATAGGCAGGGATTTGGCCGTTGGGGTGCATGTACCATTCGCGAAGGAACAAAATGAGTTGGCTTTTGGCAAACTCAATATCGACGCGGGCCATCGGGATCATATGGAAGGCTAGATCCCAAGCGGCATACCATGGATACTCCCATTTGTCGGGCATGGATATGACATCGCGATTGAAAAGATGTTGCCAGTCACTGTTTCGCCCTTGGAGCCGTGAGTTTGGTAGCGGCCGTCCGTTGGGATCCCCGGACATCCACGCATCGACAACGTAATAGTAGAATTGTTTCGTCCAAATGAGCCCTGCGTAGGCTTGTCTCGAGATAGCTCGTTCGTCGGTCGAGAGGTTGGATGGAATGATCGCGTTGTAGAACGCATTGGCGTCGTCAATCCTGTCTTGGACGATCGCATCAAAGTCGTTTCCGATCGTCGCAAGTGGTTGATAATTTTTTGCGTCGGCAATGCCTCCGACTACCGGGACTTGTTGCGCCACGGGATCTCCAGTCAATCGGCACCGTAATACGACAGGCTTATCCGGATGAACGATAACGGTGTAATGAGCGGCGCACTTGGTGCCGAAGTTGCGAGGATTGATTTTTGCGGATTCCCCGCGGACCACATAGTCGTGAAATGCATCCTTGAAGTACTTGCCAGTCGACATCGCTCCTGGATGCCGTTCGGAGTTGGTTTCATTATCGGTGAACATCCATGTAGGGGACTCTCCATCGATATCCCCTTCGACGCGGAACTCAAAATGACCTAGTGTTTCATGGTCACATAATACAACTCCGTTAGGCTCCTGCGGCGGTTTGAATAGTCGCATCCGGGGTTTTGCATTGCATCCATCATGAGTGCATCCCCAAATCCATGTATTATGGAACCAGAGTTGCGGCAGGATATGGAGTACCGCAGGTCGATCTCCTCGATTGTGGACGGTCAGCCGTATCAGGAGATCATTGGGCGTAGATTTGGCGTATTCGATCTGGCAATCGAAGTAATCATTGCTCGCGAATGCATCGGTGTCATCGAGCTCGAACTCGGGTTCGAAACGGGATCGATGGCGGTTGGTTTCACTCAGTGAGTCGTATGGGAATCTCGCTTGCGGATATTTGTACAATGCTTTGGAATAGGAGTGCGTGGGAGTTGCATCGAGATAGTAGTAGCATTCTTTGACATCTTCACCGTGATTTCCTTCGGGACCGGCGAGCCCGAAAAGTCGTTCTTTCAGAATGGGGTCGCGGGTGTTCCAGAATGCAAACGAGAAACACAAGCGGCCTTGGCGGTCGCAAATGCCGAGCAGTCCGTCTTCTCCCCAGCGGTAGGCTCGCGATCGTGCGTGGTCGTGAGGCAGAAAGAACCAAGCTTCTTGGTTGTCTGAATAATCCTCTCGAACGGTCCCCCATTGACGCTCCGAGAGATACGTTCCCCAGCGTTGCCAGTTTTGAGTCCTGACCCGGGATTGCTTGAGTCTCTCCCCTTCCTGCGTGAGTGGGCCAGAGCTCACAGGAGGGGCGGTTGGATTGCTGGACATCATGAATTGCCTGTCAAATTCGGTCCCAAGCAGTTTCCGTTTCAATCGAGCCACGGGATGAGCCACGAGAATCGTATCGAAACGGTACATCTACGTATCGACAGAGGAATCTTGAGAGGTTAGACCCTGAATCAATAATCTACGCATAGTTTACTCGATTTGGATCCGCGTGTACCCGGTTCGCTTGGAATTGTGAAGAACGAGGGGCTTGCCGACGGAGGAATCGTCGTTGGTCGATACGTTCTCATCGAAGGAATGGAAACCTGGGCGAGCATGTCGATGCTGCAAGTGTGCTCAGCCCTGCTCATTCGCCTTGTGGGCAAGTTAAATGCTCAGTTGGTTTGTTGGCCGGCGCATTACTTGGCCGCCGCATTAATTGGTCTGCTCAATGCGTCTGCGGTTTGCTTCGGATTCCAGATAATACTCTCGCTGCGAAAGATCCTGGGCCGCTTCTTCGTCGATCATCAGCGTGACATCATCGTGGAATTGGAGTATGGACGCTGGTACCATCGCAGTCACTGGGCCTTCGACGGTGTCTCGAATCGCTTTTGCTTTTCCGGCGCCTGTGGCCAACAGCAAAATGGATCGAGCATTCATGATGGTTCCGATACCCATAGTGATCGCCATCGTGGGTACAGCTTCGAGCGTATCGAAATAGCGTGCGTTGTCCAATCTAGTCTTTTTCGTCAACGTTTTGACGCGTGTTCTGGACGCGAGCGACGAGCCCATTTCATTGAATCCGATATGACCATCCGAGCCAATACCTAGGATCTGGTAATCGATTCCTCCCGCTTGCTCGATTTTCCATTCGTAGTCCGCAGCGCTTTCCTCAAGATTACTGACGTTGGTCCTGGGAATGAATGAGCGACCGGTAGGGATATCGATATGCCAGAAGAGATTCTCATTCATGTAGGCGTGGTAGCTGCGAGGGTCTTCGGGTGGAAGCCCAACGTATTCGTCGAGATTAAAGGACATGGTGTTCGCGAACGAGATTTGTCCTGATTGATACGCTTGGATCCATGCTCGATAGAGTCCTAACGGTGTACCACCTGTCGCAAGCCCGATCACTACTGGCTTTTCGAGAGGCGTCGCGGGAGTGTTGAGGTCCGCCAAGCCGATCCGATGAATCGATTCCTCAGCGGCGGCCTGGGCGACTGCAGCCGCATTCTTCAAAATGACAACGCGCACAATTCCCTCGTCAAATATTCGTTCATCATCTACTATTTTTCAGCCGCAGGTGCGACAGTTTCCAAGTATGCAAAATCCTGCAGCAAAGAAACTTGCAGCAAACAGTGGCTTCCAAGGCTCCGCGACGGAATACTTGGGTGTGCCAAGTCAATGGATCGAGACACCTGTCCCTGTTTTGGAACACGAAACCGATCTTTTGGCAAGCCTATTTGACGGCGGGATAGCGTCCATGGTGGCTTTCAAAAACATTTCAAGTTACCTTGTGTACATTCGATCACGGGTACCGTCCCATTTCGAGTAACTGAGCACACTTAATTTTAGTTGATTTTTGCCAAGGTGTATTGCATGTCGATTCGATTTCGATCCCTCCTTCCTCGGTTCACCTC
This sequence comes from Planctomycetota bacterium, assembly GCA_016872635.1. Classification (GTDB taxonomy): domain Bacteria; phylum Planctomycetota; class Planctomycetia; order Pirellulales; family Pirellulaceae; genus JBKCUI01. The sequence continues at coordinate 15,410 of VGZN01000038.1, forward strand.
GCAGGAGTTTACGAGATGTCTGCTAGCAGCAAACGCTGCATTGGCATTGGTCGTGCCATTTTCGGTGGGAGCGAATTGCTTCGCACAGGATAAAGCGACTCCGAAGATATACACTCAAAGCAGCGAGGTTGCATCGGCTCAAGATTCGACCGTTGGAGATACCAAATCTTCTTTGCGGACTAAAGCTTTGCAGGAAGGCCCTAAAGCGAATTGGGTCTGGGGAGAGAATCCAAATGCCCGATACGTCATCAGCAAGAAATTCAAAAACGATGGTGCTGTTGCTGCGTGGATAGCTGCTTCTTGCGACAACGAGATGGTGGTATCGCTGAACGGTAAGTCGATTGGCCGCAGTGATTCCTGGGAAGAAGGGCTCTCACTCGACGTTTCTAAAGGTATGATCGCTGGCGAGAACGAGCTGAGCTTTGAGGTGTGGAACCATGGCGGTGTTGCCGCTCTCGTGTCGAAGCTCGCTATGGTGGACTCCAAGGGAGGGGTCAAGACTCTCGAGACGGATACGTCTTGGACGGTGGTGCCCAAGGATAAACCGGAGGAGCGAAAGCCCGTCAAGATCATCGCAAAATACGGGGATTCCCCCTGGGGCGATGTTCTCAATAAAGACGGTGGCGTTAAGAGTAACTTTGCTGTGGTGCCAGGATTTGTTGTCGAGCGCCTCTTCCGCGTGCCCAAAGATGAACTCGGTTCCTGGGTCTGTTTGACAACAGACCCCAAAGGGCGATTGATAGCGAGTGACCAAGGTGATAAGGGAATATATCGCATCACGCCTCCTGCTCCGGGGACCAATGAAGAAACACGCGTTGAACGACTGGATGTGAATATTTCAGCGGCCCAAGGGCTCCTGTTTGCGTTTGACAGTCTCTACGTTTCCGTAAACGGTGGAATTGGAAGTGGGCTGTATCGATTGCGGGATACCAATGGTGATGATCAGTTCGATGAAGTGAAGAAGCTGAAGGAATTTCGAGGAGGTGGTGAGCATGGTCCCCACGCTCTGCGGTTGGCTCCGGATGGCAAGTCGATTTATGTGTGTTGTGGCAACCACACGTTACCTCCTGCCGATCGTAAGACTTCCGCTCCGCCGCAAACCATGGGTGGCCCTCGTGCTGAGCAGTTGCGCGCGACGTTGCCCGAAGGGATGACCAGCCGGATAGCTCCGGTTTGGGATGAAGATCTCCTCTTGCCAAGGCAATGGGATGCTAATGGACACGCGGCTGGAATTTTGGCACCCGGAGGTTGGATCGCAAAAACCGATCCGGATGGAAAGGACTGGGAGATGGTGACCGTTGGATATCGCAATCAATATGATTTTGATTTCGATTCGAACGGAGAAATGTTTGTTTACGACGCAGACATGGAGTGGGACATGGGGACTCCATGGTACCGTCCAACTCGCGTGGTACATGCGACGAGTGGTAGCGAGTTCGGATGGCGGAGCGGTACAGGAAAGTGGCCTACCTATTATCTCGATAGCCTGCCTCAGTTGGTCGATATCGGTCCTGGTTCGCCAGTGGGTGTGGAGTTTGGGACTGGGACTAAGTTTCCAGCAAAGTACCAAAAGGCACTCTACATATGTGACTGGACATTCGGCACGATGTACGCGATCCACATGGAGCCGTCAGGGGCTAGTTTCAAAGCTGTCAAAGAAGAGTTCCTCTCGAGGACCCCACTGCCTCTCACCGACGTGACGGTTGGCAAGGACGGGCACCTCTACTTCACCGTGGGGGGGCGTGGCACACAGTCGGAGCTATACCGCGTGATTTACAAAGGCACGGAATCTACAGCATCTGTCGCGCCGAGCAAGTTAACGCCTGAGGCAGAATTGCGGCGCACCATTGAACAATTCCATCAGGCCGACTCGAAGGATGCGGCTGGAAAGGTGGATATGCTGGTCGGTCAGCTTAAGAACACCGATCGTCATGTACGCTATGCAACTCGCGTAGCTCTCGAGCGGCTACCCACGGCTTCTTGGGTCTCTAAAGTTTTGGCTAGCTCTGATTCGGAGACCTTGATCACAGGCGGTGCTGCGATCGCTCGCGTCGGTGACGCGTCGATGAGAGATCCACTACTAGCTAAGCTAGGTAGTATCAATTTCGCTTCGCTATCCGCTGAGCAGAAGTTAGAAATCGCTCGAACAGTTCAGTTGGTACTGATACGGCTCGGAGCACTTGATGATTCGATTCGTCGCGGACTTTTGGAACGGATCGAGCCGTTGTTCCCAACGCAGGATCCATCACTCAACCGCGAGTTGGTGATTTTGCTCACTTATCTCGATTCGCCATCGATTGCGGGTAAGGTTTTGCCGTTGCTCGCCAAGGAACGCGTGATGAACGAAGCGGATTTCACGGAAATCCTCCAGCGAAACCGTGGCTATGGGGCTTCGATTGCTGCAATGCTCGCGAATCAACCGGACTTGCAGCAGTTCCATTATGCGTTTTCATTGAGGAACCTCAAATCGGGTTGGACCGTCGACCAACGCAAAGATTTTTTCTCTTGGTTTAAGAAGGCCCAAGGCTGGCAGGGCGGGAACAGTTATCAAAAGTTTTTGATCAATGCCGCAAACGATGCATATGCCTTGTGCAATGACCAAGAGAGATTCGT
>VGZN01000039.1 GCA_016872635.1 Planctomycetota bacterium
GGCGTGGTTAGCTCGATCGGTAAAGGACTGACCAGTGCATCGATTGGGATGCTACTCGAAGCTCGCGGGCTACGGGTGCGGATGCAGAAATTGGATCCTTACATCAACGTCGACCCAGGGACCATGAGCCCCTACCAGCACGGAGAGGTCTACGTTCTCGATGACGGAAGTGAAACCGACCTCGACTTGGGACACTACGAGCGTTTCACGAGCGGATCCTTGACCCGCGACTCGAACTACACCACCGGACAAATCTATCTCCGGGTGATCGAAAAAGAGCGGCGAGGGCAATTCCTCGGGAAAACAGTTCAAGTTATCCCGCATATTACCAACGAGATCAAAGAAGCGATCCTGCGACTGGCCGACCCGCAGACTGACATTGTGATCACTGAAATCGGTGGGACCGTCGGCGATATCGAGGGCCTTCCATTCCTCGAAGCGATCCGGCAGTTCCCACAGGACGTAGGGCGAGAAAACTGTTTGTTCATTCACCTAACGCTGGTCCCTTACTTAAAAGCCGCTGCAGAAATCAAAACCAAGCCGACCCAACACTCCGTCGGCCAACTCCGTCAAATCGGGATCCAGCCCGACATGCTCATCTGCCGATGCGAGCAAAGCATTTCACGCGAGGAGCGTGAAAAGATAGCTTTGTTTTGCAACGTGGATGTCCAAGCGGTCATCGAGGAAAAGGACAAGGACTTCTCGATCTACGAAGTACCGCTGTCGCTGCGCGATCACAAACTCGATGAGTTTATCATCAAGCGTTTCGGACTCAACGCGCAACCACTGCGCCTCGAAGCATGGGACAACCTCATGTTCTCACTTCGCAACCCGAAGCATGAAATCAGCATCGCGGTGGTCGGCAAATACGCGGAACATAAAGACGCGTACAAATCGATCTACGAATCCCTTGACCACGCTGGTATTCGCCACCAGTGCCAGATCCGCATCGCTCGTATTCAAAGCAGCGATATCGAAGAGGAAGGCCCTGAACGGTTGTTGGCTGGTTACGACGGCATCCTTATTCCTGGTGGTTTTGGCGAACGAGGCGTTGAAGGCAAAGTCCAGGCTATCCGTTACGCTAGGGAACGAGAAATCCCGTTCTTTGGGATTTGTTTAGGTATGCAGTGTGCCGCCATCGAGTTCGGTCGTAACGTGATCGGGCTGGAACGGGCCCACAGCACCGAGTTCGACAAAGATTCGCAGCATCCGGTGATCTGCTTGCTCGACGAACAACGGAACGTCACACAGTTGGGAGGCACCATGCGGTTGGGTACCCAGCCTTGCCACCTGGTCCCAGACTCGACCGCTCATCGGGCCTATCAATCCGATCATGTCACCGAAAGACACCGTCACCGTTACGAGTTCAACAACGTGTATCGTCAACAGTACGAAGCCCACGGGATCCGTTTTTCAGGACTTAGCCCCGATGGCGGCTTAGTAGAAATCATCGAACTACCCAGCCACCCACACTTCGTCGCAGTTCAATTCCACCCCGAATTTAAGAGCAAACCGACCAAATCGCATCCGTTGTTCGCTCGCTTCATCGAAGCAGCCATCGAACGGCACAACGGTCGAAAGCACCGGAATGCGTCGAATACAACGGACGGGACAGGTGGTGGTGCGATTGAGTCAAACGCTGTAACCTCCTAACCCACAAAGTCTTCCTCACTCTAGAACCACCAAACTCCAGTACCAATAGAACCTGGCGTGGGGCGATGGCATGATCGACCTTTCCGGACACACAGCACTCGTCACGGGTAGCACCCAAGGGGTCGGGGCCGCGATCGCTAAATGCCTGGCCAAAGCGGGTGCAACGGTCATCGTTCATGGCTTGAAAGCTGATCACTATGCCCTCGAAACACTAGCCGCCTGCCAAGCATTCACCCCTGGATCAAAGCTGATCTGTTGCGACTTGTGCGACTCATTCGCCGCGATCGAGCGAACTATCGTCGCCCAGGCTCTCTCACAATTTCCACGACTGAGTTTGCTCGTTAACAACGCCGGTACCTTCATCGACAAACCATTCCTTGAAATGGATGAATCGACCTTTGACCGGACCATGCAACTGAACCTGAAGAGCCCTTATTTTTTAGCACGAGCGTTTTCGAAGTACTGGATGGAAAACAAGATCGCAGGACGGATTCTTTTCACCGGTTCCATCAACGGCTTGCTCGCCGAGCCTGATCATTCGGCTTACGACGCATCCAAAGCAGCGATCGCGGGATTAGTGCGATCCCTTTGCGTCGCTCTCGCCCCCCATGGAATTCGTGTCAATTCGCTCGCACCTGGTTTGGTAAGAACACCATTGACAAACCAAGTTCTCGCATCGGACGAGGCCGCTTTGGAATGGATGAGACTTCATACACCCAATGGACAAGTCCCCGAAGCAGATGTTTGCGGTCCGATGGCAGCATTCTTACTCAGCGACCTGGCGGAACACATCCACGGGCAAACCATCTACGTCGATGGCGGAATGAGCGTGTGGCAACAACCCGATATTCCAACCCGCTTCCGAAACTGCCCCCAACCCTCCTCCTGAGTGGAATCCCGAACATCGATGAAACCCCGGATCCTAGTGGTGGAAGATGAGTCCAGCATCGCCCAAGGCTTGAAGTACAACCTCGAGGCAGAAGGGTACAGAGTGACCATATCATCGGATGGCCCGACAGCCCTGCGGTTGATTGAAGCCGATCATTATGCCTACGACCTCCTCATCCTTGACCTCATGCTTCCAGGTATGAGCGGCTATGCCGTTTGTGAAAAATTGAGAGAGCAGGAAATCCTGATCCCAATCCTCATGCTCAGCGCGAGAAGCTTGTCCGAAGATCGAGCACGAGGCTTTGACGTGGGTGCGAATCAGTACCTCACTAAACCTTTCGACCTCGACGAACTCTTCTCTCGTATCAAAAACTTGCTGCGACTATATCCACGGCAAGCCCGAAAAAGCTCCGATCACCTTTCGTCCAAAGTCACCGAAATCGATTTCGGGAACGCTCACATTAACTTCGACACCTACGAGGTAAAGGTGGATGACAAGGAAGTGAAACTGACTCACAAGGAACTTCAGTTGCTCCGTTATTTTGTAGAGAATGAAGGACGTGTGATCAGCCGGCAAGAACTCCTGTCTGAAGTATGGGATATGACGGGAGACATGCAGACCCGAAGTGTTGACCAATTCCTGCTTCGGTTGCGTAAAATGTTTGAAAGCGATCCCGCCCATCCAAAACATTTTTTGACCATTCGCGACGCTGGTTACCGCTTCGTAACTGAGCCAATCATCCAAGAAGACTCCCATTGAAAAACTCGGGTTAAGCTCGCAAAATGGATCGGAAACCTTCCGTGGGCCGATGGAAATAGAACCTAAGCTAAAACCAAACTCGCTCGACTACGCGTTTGCAGCGTTCTCCCCAGGCTTGATCATTCTGATGATCGGTTCTCTAGTTTGTTTTCTCTTGTGCATTCTCTATCAAGGAGAGTTCCCTGCCCGTCTGATGTGGATCTTAGGTTTGTTCACGTTTGCCTCGGTACTGATCAGCAGAATTGCGATCGAGCAATCTCGGGCTCAATCTCTGGTTTACCTCGGGCTGCTCGGAGGCGCGACCCTCTTGGTAGCACCTCGATTTTTCGTCGTGGATGGCCCGATGGCCCCGTTCAGCCTTCCCGTTCTGATCGCACTACTCTCCTTGATCGCTTACTTGGCAGATCGAATCACGATGGATGCCACCTCCGTGGACGAAGCTCGTGAATCGAATGGCGAAGGCCTACTGCAATCACTGGGTTTGTTAAAACGGGCCAACACGAATACCAATGCGAAACAAGGAATACGCCAACATAACCCAGGCGTTTGGATTCTCTATTTTGCTCTCCTAGCAATTCCAGTATTCGGCTTGGGACAACTTTTTATCCAGGCCGCTCCGACTCGCAAGCTCGCATTCGTCTGCATGATCGCCTACTTGTTTTCAGCGTTGTCCTTGTTAGTTGTCATCTCGTTGCTTTCCCTCAGAAAATATGTCCGGCAACGGGGAGTGGAAATGGAAGGCACCCTAAGTGCCAAGTGGCTTGCAGCAGGAATATCCGCAACGCTCGGTCTGATCATCCTAATGGCTATCCTGCCATTTCCAATGCTCAGTTCCAACATCATGGAATTGCCATTTCGAATCACAAGCCGCACCGACCTGGCGTCGAGCCGATGGGGTTGGGGCAATGAAGGGGCTGGAAACTCAGGCCAGCAAGGTGACTCAATGAAACATCCGGTCGTCCAGCAAAAGCAGGCTGCTAACCAGCCGAATGCTAACCAGCCGAATGCTAGCCAGCCGAATGCTAACCAAGCGCGGCAACAAGCCCAATCCGCTAACGGTCAAGAAACCCCGTCTCAGCCTGGAAATGGGAACGCAACATCAAACTCTAAAGATAACAGCTCCAGTGGTTCTGGTGCGACCGGACCTGGCTCTTCCAATCTAACCAAGGACGGAAGTTCGTCCGGTCAGAAACCTTCCGGCGCGAACTCTTCCGGTACAGAATCCGCCAACTCCCGTACGCCAAGCTCCACAAGCGACCCTCAGAAAAATGGATCGGGAGGGGATGAATCCCAAAACAAGTCTCGATCTTCGAGCGACAAGCCAAGCAGCAACCTGGACACGAGCAACTCACCCTCCAACAATCGCAACAACACGGCTGATAAGAATACTGGCAAGAAACTTCGTGAACCGAATGAGACAGAACAAAACGAGACGGAACCATCCGGGAGGAATAACGGTTCGAAACAAGAGAACCAACCCAATAATCGTGATAACGCTCAACCTCAGCCAGTCCCCCCGCGTCCAGATCAGAACCGCAATCGCGATCCGCAGAATGCACCACAAGATCCCTCGCCATCGAATGGTTTTTCAATGGAATGGAATTTAGCTGCTGCTTTTCGGTGGCTGGTACTGGCAGGATTATTTTTAGTCACGCTGATCTATGGAATCCTCTACCAGCGGCAAATCCTCACTGCAATCAGGGATTTTTTTCACCATTGGTTCGGCTGGTTTTCAGGTGAGTCGGACGAAGAAACCGAGCCCGATACTTTGTCACCAAGCGAAACAACCGTTCCACAGATTTTGTTCTCTAGCTTTTCAGACCCTTTCCAAGAATCCCCATCCGATCCGAACAAAATTGTACGCCGGCTCTTCGCAGCTATTATTGCATGGGCTTCCGAACATCGTGTTCGCCGCAGAGAAGAAGAGACCCCCGAGGAATTTCTAAGGCGACTCGGTAGAAAGTACAGTGAAATCCAAGAACCGCTTTTACAACTTGGGATGCTCTACAGCCGACTGGCCTATGCCCAGAAATCAGTCCCTATGAATGAAGCTCGCTCGCTTCGCCCAATGTGGGCTTGGCTAGTTGCGCACGCTCCCCAATCTTCTTACATCCCCACGCCGCAGAGTGAAGCCGCTATACTTTTAGACGATCGTAGATAGATCGTTTGTCGTTCACATCGGTGTCCGGAAGCAACGACCAATCCAGACCACCATCCCTCCACTACCTTCCTCAAACCTGAACTTTCCCCATCCAGGATTATCACTGTCATGAAACACTACCCTACCTTCGTTCGACGCATTGCAATCCTCGGCACGATCGCTTGTTCCTGCTCAAGTTACAGCTTGGCAAACGATTGGGCTCAATGGCGTGGTCCTAATCGGGATGGAATCGCCAACGAGAGTGGTCTTCTGAATACATGGCCGGAGGAAGGTCCTTCCATCAAGTATCGAACCAAAGGCCTTGGATCAGGAATGGCGAGCGTAGCTATTGCCGATGGCAAGCTGTTCACCATTGGGAATATCGACCAGAAAACCACCTTGGTTTGCTTGAACGCGAAAGATGGTACTGTCGTATGGAAGACACCATTCACCCCAGACCGAGGTGCTGCGAACGGCACACCAACCATCGATAAGGAAACCGGTCTTGTCTATGCGCTCTCGTTCGATGGCGTGTTGGTATGCTGTCAGGTCAAAACGGGGGGGATCGTTTGGCAGAAAAGCTTCACTGCGGACTTCGGCGGCAAAATGGAATCTGGGTGGGGGTATAGTGAGTCTCCATTGGTCGATGGAGAACGCTTGCTCTGTACACCTGGTGCCCCCAACGCCATGGTGGTCGCCCTGGATAAGAAAACAGGTACGACCGAATGGTCGGGCAAAGCTCCAACGGGCAAGTTGCGGGGGAATGATGGAGCAGGGTACTCGTCGGTCGTCGTCTCGAACGCGACAGGACGCAAACAATACGTGCAGCTTATTGGACATGGCATCGTCAGCTATGATGCGGCAACAGGGGAGTTACTGTGGAATTACGATCGCGTCGCGAATACCACAGCGAACATTCCAACACCGCTGGTCCAAGGAGACTATGTTTTCTGCTCGACAGGCTATAGCGATGGCGGAACCGCACTTTTGAAGATTACAGCGGATTCAAATAAAAAACTCTCCGCAACCGAAGTCTACTATAAAGGTTCGAAGCAATTGCAAAACCATCACGGGGGTATGATCATGATCGGTGACCATGTTTTCATGGGACATGGCCACAACAATGGTTTTCCAGCATGCGTCGAATGGAAGACTGGTAAGGATCTCTGGGAAAAAGGACGTGGCGCCGGTTCCGGTTCTGCCGCGATCGTCTGTGCAGACAAAAAGCTCTTTTTTCGCTACCAAGATGGCGTAATGGCCATGATCGATACCGACACCAAGCAGTACAAATTACTCGGCAAGTTCAAACTCGCTACCCACAATGGGGAGAGTTGGCCCCATCCAGTCATCGTCGATGGGCAAATGTACATCCGCGATCAAGATGAGCTCGTCGTTTACAAATTGACGAAATAACCGACAGCATTATAGCCACCTGCGTCGACTGAGATCGAACTGTAAAGACAGCATCTTCGACTTCCATAGATTAATGTCGTTTTCGCCAGCACTTTGTTCCTGCTAGCCCAAGGCCAGTGCCATCCGAAGCCTTGAATACTGCGGTTGACGCCATGTGCGCAGCTTTGCTATCTTCCCCGCGTTAGAAAAATGGAGTTTTCTTCGCGCATCAAAGGGAATGCAAATGTCTGCACTCGGGCAATCGATTATTGGGACCATGGGCTCTGTGGCATCGTACGTCATCGCCGATACGATGAGCTTGCTGCGACAATCGTTTCCAAAAACGGTTCGGATTGAAACCACCAACCATTGCCAAGCTGACTGCGTTTTTTGCCCGCGCTCGACCATCGGCCGAAGCAAGGGAAATATGAAGCAAGACCTCTTCGAGAAAGTGGTCGAACAGTGCGTGGAAGGGGGCGTACGACTCGTCCATCTTCACGGCTATGGCGAACCGTTGATCGATAAGCAACTTCCCGATCGCATTCGCTATTGCAAAGAAAAAGGGATTCCCAAGGTCAAGATCTTCACCAACGGGGATTTGCTCCGCGGGGATCTCGCGAGACGGATCCTCGATAGTGGACTCGATGAAATCAAGATCAGCATCGATGGTACCGATGCCAAGGAGTTCAATCTGTTGCGAGTTGGTCTCGACCATGCTAAGGTTGTCGAGAACGTGAAGGCCTTTCGCAAACTGCGCGATGAAGCAGGGAAATCCACACCTGTCATCGTGGCTGCAACGTGCCAAACATCGAATCGCAAACAAACTGAAGAGATGCTCAAGGATGTTGTTGACCACATCGACTTCACCAGTATCCACAACTGGGGCGGCGCCCTCGGCGATGCAGAACAACAACGCATTCGAAAGCCTTGCGATCGCCTTTGGCGGACGATGACCGTTCTGGTCAATGGAGACGTGGCACTGTGCTGTCTCGATTACAGCGGCAAAGAAGTCCTTGGAAACGTGAACGATGGCCGGATGATCGACATTTGGAACAATTCGAGGTACAACGAACTCCGCAAACTACATCGAGAAAGCCGTCAGAGCGAAATTCCTCTGTGCAGCAATTGCACGAAGTGCTTCTTCTAAGCGGGACTCTGTCGCCACTTATGCCACAACGCATATTAATCGTTCGGCTCTCTGCAGTCGGTGACACGATACTAAATCTACCCATCCTGTGTGCACTTCGGGATCGCTTTCCAGATTCCGAAATCGGGTGGGTTGTTAGTAGCGGTGCGGCTGACTTGCTCCGAAACCATGAGTGCTTGGACCGATTGTTCGTCCTCACCAAAGAAGACCAATCGACGCCCCTTCGCTATTTCAAATTCTTAAAGAAGATTCGCGATTGGGGTCCAGAAGCTACACTCGATGCCCAAGGACTCACCAAGAGCGCCCTCATCGCGTGGTTTTCGGGCGCAAAGCTACGATTCGGATTGGCTTCATCCGAGTTCGAAGGTCGGGAACTGAGTACTTGGTTCAACAACCGAATCATTACTCCGAATTCCCCACACGTCATCGACCGTGGACTCGCTCTTCTGGAAGGGTTCGGAATCCACAAACCAACAATCGAATATCGCGTGCATTTAGACTCCCATGCAGCAACCCAGGTGGCAAACCAATCTTCCGAATTGGGACTAACCGCCCCTTGGGCAATGATCAATGTCGGTGCTGGCTGGCCATCGAAGATTTGGCCAGCGGAGCGGTACGCAGCTGTCGCTCAGCATCTTCATGAGCGATGGAAATTGAAAAGTCTGGTCGCGTGGGGGGGCGAGAAAGAACTGGCGATGGCACAGGACGTAGCACGCATGGCGGCAGACTCGGCGATCGTAGGGCCGAAATCAACATTAATAGAACTGGCCAGTTGGGTCAGAATGTCTTCTCTTTTTGTCGGTTCTGATACCGGCCCAATGCACCTATCGGTCGCTGCAGGTACCCCCACTGTGGGCCTAATTGGCCCAATGCCTGCGGAAAGAGTGGGACCTCGCGGACCCTTCCACGCGACGGTCCAGAACTCGTCGCTTCCTCCTGAGCTGCGGCACTTGAGGAAGACTGATTGCGGTCCAATGCTATCAATCTCAGTGCACGACGTTTGCGTGGCATGCGACCGAGTCCTGGAGTTGAACAAAGCGTCAGCCCGGCTAGCCGCCTAGTTCCTCCCCCTCGGCGGAACGTCCTATCTATTACCCTGCACGTCCAATCTTTCCGTGCCATTCATCCACGCACGCTGCATCTTGTCCCAGCGACTAACTGCCGCCCACGTGTCATTCCGTACTTGAGCGATTTTTCTGATTTCCCTCATCGGCCGAATTGGATGGTTAAAAGGGTAGCGGCTAGCGAAGAATGACGGGTTGTATCGATTGTGTCGTAAACAACTAACAAGCCACCGAGCGAAGTGGAAAAAACATCTACAAATCAATACTGCTTCAATTAATCCTGCAGTGATTCCGATGCTATGGTTGCCAGTCCGTGTGCCTGTGAGCGTTTGATCAACCTCCCGACACAGCCACTGCACTCCCTCATTTGGTGAGAGAGAAGCGTGTGGGTTTCGGATGAACCAGAGATGTTTCATTAAGACCTATACAGGCGACTCCAAGGTCGCCAGACCTTGGCCCACTTTTGAGGGTGTCACGTAACGACACTAGGGAGATTTTTTTAGCATGACTCGTGTAAATACCAACGTCGGTTCATTGATCGCTCAGACTCGCTTGAACCGAACACAAAATGATTTGCAAACTTCTCTGACCCGCTTGAGCACTGGTCTTCGAATCAACAGCGGTAAAGATGACCCGGCCGGTTTGATCGCTAGTGAGGCTCTCCGTAGCGACATCATGAGCATCAACAAAGCCCTCTCGAACACTCAGCGAGCGAACCAAATCATCGGTACTGCTGACTCGGCACTCGGCCAGGTCAGTTCTCTCCTTAACGACGTTCGCGGACTGGTCACGGAAGCTGCAAACAGCGGTGCCTTGAGCGACAGCGAAATCGCCGCTAACCAGCTTCAAGTTGACAGCTCGCTCGAAGCGATCAACCGAATTGCACAAACCACAACATTCCAAGGTCGTAAGTTGCTTGACGGCAGCTTGGACTTCTTGACGACCGCTGGAACGAACTTCAGCAAATTGTCGGACTTGAAGATCAATCAAGCGAACCTTGGCGCTTCGGGTGCCGTATCGGTCAGCGTGAACGTCGCGACTGCAGCTACCAAGGCTGAAGTCTCCTTGACAATTCCTGCAGCTACTGCAGCAGCGAATGCGACGGCAGACGTAACTCTCAGCCACAGCATTGCACAAGCGACTGGTGGCACCGTTGCAATCGGTGGTGGATTCACCCTGGTTGCCCAAGCGGGTGGTGACGCAGACGGAGCCGAGGGTAACGAAGTCGCGAATATTGCGATCACTTACGGAGCTGGTTCCGCTTCCACAAGTTACGACGCGACGACGAACACCTTGAGCGTGAGCTTGACCCAATCTTCCGGTGCAGCGACCGTTTCAAACTTGCAGTCCGCCATCAACGCTGGTTCTGACTTCACCGCATCAGGTGGTACCGGCGGAACTACAATCTCCGCGACCACCGGTTCTATCTCCGGCCTCAGCGGTGGACGCAATGCTGGTTCAGCAACCATCGCCGTTACCGCTGATGCGTCTGGCACCGCAGCGAACGGTGTCACTGTAACTTTGTCCGAAGACGCCACGATCACCTCCGGAACCGCAGTAGCATCGACGGTTGGCGGTAACATCGTCGTCAAAGTGAATGGGTCGGTCAGCTACGCGGCGATCGCAACCGCGATCAATGGATTAAACGGTTACAGCGCGACGACCACAGCTTCGTCCGGCGAGCAACTTTATGTCGACTCTCTGGACACACCTCCATCGGCCGCAACACTGGCTGGTGGTGTTGCAGCGACCGGCGGATTGGCACAGAACGTCGTGTTCTCCTTGTCTGGCAAGACCGGTTCGGAAACGTTCAATTTCAAGTCCGGTTCGTCGATCAGCAACTTGGCTGATGCGATCAACTTGGTAAAGGATTCCACCGGGGTGGAAGCTAATATCAACGGAACTAGCTTGGAACTGACCTCGTCCGAGTACGGCAGCTCGTCCTTCGTGAACCTTGAAGTTATCAGCGAAGGTACCGGTGGTACGATCACCTCGGCACTGAGCGGTGCATCCAAGACCCGCGATACGGGAACCGACGTTGTTGCAACGATCAACGGCTTGTCGGCAAAGGGTGACGGTAACACGCTTTCGATCAACACGTCGACATTGAGCGTCAGCACCGACGTCGAAGCCACCTTCACGGGTACCGCAGCGTTCACGATCACCGGCGGTGGTGCGATGTTCCAACTCGGGCCTGACGTGGTGAGCAACCAACAAGCTCGATTGGGCATCATGGCTGTTAGCACCGGCAAGCTCGGTGGTGTCTCGGGCCGACTCTACCAACTCGGTAGCGGTGAAAGCTTGAGCCTCAAGAACAACGCAGCGGGTGCTTCGAGGGTCATCGAAGAAACGATTGAAAAAGTTTCCAGCCTTCGCGGTCGACTTGGTGCGTTCCAACGAACGACCTTGGACAGTAACTCGATCTCGTTGAGCGACACGTTGTCCAACTTGACCGACGCTGAAAGCTCGATCCGAGACGCAGACTTCGCGAAGGAATCGGCTGCTCTGACTCGTGCTCAGATTCTGGTTCAGTCCGGTACTTCGGTTCTCGGAATTGCAAACCAAAGCGCGCAAAGTGTTCTGTCGCTGCTCCGTCAGTAGTCGAAACGCAGTAGGCTCCGAAGTTATTCGAAAGCCTCGTAGAATAGCGACTTAGAAACTCACTCAGGCGTCCGATCATCTCGGACGCCTGTTTTTTTGAATCGAGTGGAAATCGGCACGTTGCGACAGCCTACAGAACTCCCCCGAATCCCCATCGACCGCTGGCGATAGGTTAATTCTGGAAAGGAGAAACGACGATAACGATCGTGTGGGTGCGGGCAAGAAACCTTGGCATCGTGCTCCCCTTCCAGCTCCAATCGTTCAAAACAGACTGTATTAAAGCACGGTAAGGCAATCTTCGGGTATGCAATCATGGGCCGTATCCAATCCAATCTCGGTCTGACCACAGGCCTCGATATCGCGGGGACCGTGGATAAATTGATGGCTATCTCGGCGCAACCGAGAGATCGGCTTCAAACCCGTATCAAAGGCCTTGAGGCCCAGCAAGTTGCCGTCAATGAACTAACAGCCCTCGTTATCGGTGCTGAACTCCAAAACAACAAACTCGGGAATGCAGCAAGTCTGGCGACCACATCGGTATCCTCGAGCCGAACCGATACGATCACTGCGACCTCGAATGGCACTCCGATTGCCGGTACTTACGTGACACGAGCCGTGCAGATGGCTCAAACCTCCTCCGCGTCAAGCAACGTCTTCTCGAGTACATCCGATACCCTTCAGGCGGGTGAAATCGTCGTGAGGACGGGGGGCTTCGTCGACCGCAGTGCGAACCTGGAGGATTTGCGTGGTGGCGCCGGCGTCACTCGCGGAAAAATCAAAATCACAGACCGAAACGGTACTGGTACAACCATCGACTTGCGCTTCGCCAGCACCATGGAGGACGTGGTCAAATCGATCAATACGGCCATGGATGTGAGGGTCTCTGCAAAAGTCAGCGGAGACCGTATCGTTCTCACGGACCTGACTGGCAAATCATCCTCGAACCTGATTGTTGAAGAAGTCGGCGACGGCAGAACCGCCTCGGATCTGGGACTCGGCGCAGTGAACGTCGCATCAGCGAGCGGTACCGGGGATGATATTGCGTATGCAAGTGGCACCACGCGACTGAGTAGCCTTAGGGACGGAATCGGTATAGCATTTCGCTCGGGTACCGATTTCACGGTCTCGCTCGCCGACGGAACATCCCTCAGCGTCGATGCAAACGCTAGCGGATCACCGACAACTGTCAATCAATTACTTACAGCGCTCAATGCAGCAAGTCCGTCAAAACTTCTAGCTCGAATCGATAGTAGCGGCAATGGAATCGAGTTGGTTGACAAGACGACAGGCTCAGGAACGTTTTCGGCTACTGGCTCCTTAGCGGAACAACTAGGCTTGTCAGGTACCGTCGCCGTCTCAGGTACCATATCCGGTGCCAGAGTCGCTAGCGCTATTTCCGGACCGCTATTGAGTTCGCTCAACGGTGGCGATGGAATAGGCACTCCAGGCTCAATCACGATCACCAACCGCGCAGGCGCAACCACGACAGTGAACCTGGTAGGGAGCAACTCCCTTCGCGACGTTATTGATCAAATCAATGCGTCAGGTGCAGGTGTCACCGCTTCGTTAAACAGAGCGAGAACAGGAATCACCCTTCAAGACGTCACCGGATCGGCAACGAGCAACTTAATTGTCGCAAATGGTGACGCCAAAAGTACAGCCACGAAATTGAACATCGCTGGGAGCGTTGCGTCTAATTCCATCGATTCAGGCGCGTTGAATCTGCAATTCGTGGGCGAAACGACAGCGCTCAGCAAACTCAACCAAGGACGTGGGGTTGGACTCGGGACATTCAACATCACCAATGCGAGCGGAGTCACCCGATCGATCAACCTCACTGCGTCGTCCGAGCAAACGGTAGGCGCTGTCATCAACGCGATCAACGCAACTGGTATTGGAATCGAAGCATCCATCAATGATGCGGGAGATGGTATTACTATCAAAGATACGTCGGGTGGAAGCGGTCAGTTTTCGATCTCTGACAAGAGTGGTTCGACGACCGCTAAGGATCTTGGTATCGCCGGCACGGGAACCTCGAAAGTGGTCGGGGGGGCAACCATCCAGCAAATCGACGCATCCCAAAACTTCCGAATCACCTTGGAATCCAACCAAAAGTTAAGTGATGTCGTCGAGAAACTGAACCAAGCTTCCGGCAATCCGATTACGGCATCGCTTTTAACAGCTGGCTCTTCGATTCGAATGCTGTTCAGTTCAAAGGCTAGCGGTGAAGCTGGTCGTATGGTGATCGATGGTTCCGCAGTCGGCTTGGACGTTTCGTCAACCAGCACCGGACGGGATGCTATCCTTGCTGTGAGCCCCACCGACGACCTGGGTGGCACGTTTGTGAGATCCTCAACAAACACTTTCAGCGGGGCCATCCAAGGTCTCTCGTTGACCATTGCATCGGTGCAAACCGAATCCGTCCAAATCCGAGTCAACTCAGACAACTCGGGATTCGAGAAGAATGTGCAATTGTTTGTTGATCAATTCAACAAGATCAAAGACAAGCTATCCACGATCGCTTCATACGACGCTACCACTAAGACGTCAGGCATCTTGTATGCATCCAACGAAGCCTATCGTACCGAACAAGGCCTTGCACGAATCATCAACCAACGCATCGCTTTCACGGGACCAGTGCAAACGCCATCGCAAATCGGACTCAGCCTAGACGAAACCGGAAAGCTTCGCTTTGACAAAAGCAAACTCTCCGCGGCACTCGACGCCAACCCAGACGCCGTCAAGGAGTTCTTCACAAAAGCAAATACCGGTTTTTCAGCCCGAACCAAATCGATCATCGATGGTCTGTCAGGTGCGTCCAACGGCGTTTTAGTAAACCGCACCTCGACGCTCCAAAGACAGATCGACGATAACAACAAGCGCATCGAAAGCATCAACGTTAAATTGACCCGGGAGCGGGAAAAGCTTTTGAACCAGTTCTACAAGATGGAAGAAACGATCGGAAAGCTGAAAAATAGCTCCTCGGCAATCTCGCAACTGCAACCCATCAACCTTTATAGCAATTCATCTTCGTCCTCCAATTAAACCCGTTCCCGAATGGCCTGTTACCAGTGGGTCTTCACTTAAGGGGTTTGAGCCCGCGCGAGCTATTCCCGTGTGACAAGCCGTTCTCGAACGTCAGACCCAGCCGAAAAAACGCCCCAATCCTCAGGATTAATCCGCTGCGTCATCTCGATTGGTTTCTAAATCAACGAAAAACAAGAAAACCGCAGGCCGCGGCTAAGAAACGCTAACTGCCTACCATACATAGGGTTGCAACTTTATACTCGGCTTTAAAAACCCTCATATCGGCTGTTTTACATATCTTTGACAAACCAAGAACTCAGTTGGGACATCCGCCGGACGTCTGAGGCGTTAATGTTTCCAGACGAGATGGGTGGTGGATGAACCAGACGATGGTCTGCGTTGCCCCTGCACATCCCTCCATACTGACGGCGGTAAACGCACTTCGCGTTCGAGAGGTGAACCCGCCAAGCCTTCCCTCTGATCGATCTGCGGGTCGATGAAACATGCGAAACAACACCCCCCATAATGACCTCGGTCACGCAAACAAGCACTACCACGCAGCCACCCTGGCTCCTTCCCCAAGGCCAGTTGCCGAGAACTTGGAGTCCACGGTACCTGTGAAGTCCGGTTCCAAGGCTCAGCCCCGCATCCCTGAGGTGTACAAGATCCAGTGGGGTTCCACCATTTGGTTGGTATTGCTCCACATCGGTGCCCTAGCAGCTCCATGGACTTTTACGCGGAGTGGTCTGTTCCTAGCTCTGATCTTGCACTGGGCAACAGGCAGCATCGGTATTTGCCTTGGTTTTCATCGCTTGCTCACACATACCGGACTGGAAGTCCCGAGGTGGGTGCGTAACACCGTTGCGGTCATTGGAACGCTCGCCGGTGAAGGTGGTCCCATCAGCTGGACCGCAAACCATCGCAAGCATCATGCATACAGCGATCAACCTGGCGATCCGCACTCTCCCCACAATGGACCATGGTGGGCTCACATGTTTTGGCTCGCCTTTTCCACCGATAATGGGGACAGGGTTGGATACGTTCGCCATTGGGTTCCAGACTTGGTCAAAGACAAATTCCTGATGCATCTGGAAACGTTTTTCCTTCCAATCCACCTCGCGTTCGCGGGCTTGATCACCGCAGCCGGTTACTGGATCGGCGGTTCCGAACTCGCCCTCTCGTGGTTGGTCTGGGTGGTTTGCCTCCGGATGGTCGCTGTTCTGCACGTGACTTGGTTCGTAAATTCTGCTTCCCATATCTGGGGCTACAAGAATTACGAAACACGGGATGACAGCCGGAATCTGTGGTGGGTCGCGATCGTCGCTTACGGCGAAGGTTGGCACAACAACCACCATGCTCTTCCTCGACTGGCGCAGCACGGTCACAAATGGTGGGAGTTCGATCCAACCTTCCAAGTTATCCGCCTTCTCCGCGCTTGTGGGCTGGCAAAAAATGTTGTCGACTTGGCTAGCTTCGAAGAGAAAAAACGTAGGCGAGAAGCTCGAACTGCAGCATAATGGCTGCACTATGGCACAAGCAATCGTCGACCCAGAACAGCTGCGTCAGTTCGCGATGCAGCTCAAAAGATTTTCAAGCGTGCTCGCGGATTCCACGGGCAAGCTTTCTCAACAGATGCAGCAGTTGGCTGTTTCTTGGCGGGACCAAGAACACGTTAAATTCGCCGCTGAGTTCGAACAGGAAATGAAGCAGTTGGGCAGGCTCATCGAAGCTAGCGAACGTCACGTTCCATACCTAGTGCGCAAAGCCGAGCTCATCGAAGAATACCAACGCGGAAATGGCTAAAGCTCGCGTCAATGACATAGAAGCCTTGGAGACATTCTCAGCTGCGATCTCCAAATTAAGGGATACTTCTCGCAAACACGGGGATGACGTCCGCGAGCAATTGCAGCGAGTTTCGGTCTGGCTCGGCAAGGAGCTTCCCGAATACTGGAGTAATGAACTGCGTATCGCTCAAAATCGATGGATCGAAGCGCGGCAGGAGTTGCTCAACTGCACCGCCAAGACGCGGGCTGAAGACGAAACCTCGTGTTTGGTGCAGCGAAAAGCACTCGAGCGTGCCACAGCCCGCCGAGCCCTTTGTGAACAACGCTGCAAGATCGTCCCCCAACTCGCAATGCAATGGGAGCAATTCTTGCAGGAAATCACGTTGAGAGTTCGGCGACTGGATGACACGGCTGAATCCGCACTGCCCCTAGCAATCCAACGGCTCCAACAAACCATCCAAATCCTAAAACAATACGCGGCTCAATCCAATGAACCAGGAACCTGAAACCGATCGTATCGCTAGCTCACTCAAGCATATCCCGGACGTCGGTGTGTTCCTCACGTGGCCGGAAACCGGTGAAAATGCATTTCACCCCGAGGACCTAAAACTGGCCCAGGAATGGATCCCGAGCGATCGTATTTTTCACAGACCAACGTTTGACGGTACCTATTATCAGTTGTACTACGGCAAGGAATCCATACGAATGAAACCTTCTCTGTGGCTACCTATCGCAGACGAAGGATTTAGGATTGGCGATAAGGTTGAAGTCCCCTCGCAACTAATGAAGAATGAACCGATGGTCGCAACCATCATCGAAATGCGATACGCACAAGCTCAATCCGTCATCAAATACACGCTCCTCAACCACGACATGCCGACCCCTCGAACGTATATCGCCGAGGAATTAACGCTACTGTCGCAACGCCACGAATTGCTTCACAGCGATCCCGAAGTGCGCATTCAACCTCCCCCCGTAAATCCGAACGATAGCGGCATTTCCCTCACCGATGCGTGATCGATCCGAAAAACAGCTGCTCATAGTCATCTGTCATCCGCTTTACCGAGTAATTCGATAGTACCCTCGCTCGAGCCGAAGCACCGTACCGTGCTCGCATCTCGGGCGATAGTATCAATTCTGAGATAGCACTCGCCATCGCCTCCGCCGATCGCGGTGGAACGATCAATCCACACTCCCCGTGCAGTACCATTTCACTTGCCCCTCCAACATCGGTGGCAATCACTGGTACCCCCACCGACATCGCTTCGAGGATTGCATTGGGACACCCCGCCGGCTCCGAGATCATGACAAACAGATCCAAGTCTCTCAGAAATGACTGGATACCGGTAACGTTTCCCAACCAGCGTACTGGAAGCCCCTGCGATAAATCTTTAAGCTCCTCCATATAGCTGTCCCACGATCCATCCACGCCACCTGCTACCAGGAACTCTAACCGCGACAGTAGCCCAGGCTCAAGCTTTCGGAGCGATTCGAACAAATCCTCCACCCGCTTGTGTGGA
>VGZN01000040.1 GCA_016872635.1 Planctomycetota bacterium
AGGAGTCTCGGGTTACTATCGATGGGGTGAGCTATGTCGTTCCGAAGCCCTTTCTCGTACTAGCGACGCAGAATCCCTTGGAGAGTGAGGGTACCTATTCCCTTCCCGAAGCACAGCTTGACCGCTTTATGTTTAAGGCTGTCGTTTCTTATCCGGGCGAAGAGGAAGAGGCACGTGTTTTGGATCTACACTCTCGGCAAGTTGACATTGCTAAAGTTTTGGAAACGGAGGTGGGTCAGGTAACGAATGCAGAAGAAATCCTCAGCGCGATCTCTTCCAATAGCGGTATTCTTGTTGAACCGAAGCTACTCAATTACATCAATCGAATCGTTCGAGCTACCCGCGGATGGCCAACCTTTTATATGGGGGCATCTCCACGTGCTGGAATCGCGCTGGTTCAAGGGGCTAGAACCCTTGCCGCCTTTCGTGGCCGCGATTTTGCGGTTCCAGATGATGTGGTATCGATTGCACTGCCAACGCTGCGGCACCGGGTCGTACTGAATGCCGAAGCTGAGGTTGAGGGTACAAAAATTGATACCGAACTGTCGACCTTGCTACGCAGTATTGAAGTCCCACGGTTGTAATCATCATGCCCCGCTTCGATGCCATCGGGTCGTATTTGTTTTGGGTTCCATGGTTGGGATTGATACTGATCATCTCGCCTATCGTTTTGGTCGCGATGGGCTGGAAGATCTTTCCTACCAAGCGTTGGCTGCTATTGATGTTGCCGTTGACGCTATTGTCGGTGGTGATGGTTTCGGCTCCTGCGTTTCTCGGCGCGATGTATCCGGATTCTCAATCGGAGTGGATAACGGGCGCAACCCAGTCCGTTCGAGGCTTTGTCGATTTTTTGGTGTTGCTGGATCTAGCAGCAATCGCATTGGTTTTTGCGGATTTTCTGACGATTGTAGGCCGTACCAATCTGAAAGTGGAACGACACATGTTGCGAAGTGCGTCGTTGGGGGGATCTCATGAAATCACACTGAGCATTGAGAATCGCAGTGAGCGAGAGCATGTTTTGGAGCTGCGAGATGATCTCCCCGAGGGAATGGTCGCTGACCCAGATGTCCATACATTGTCGTTGGCGGGCCGGAAGAGAGCAGAGCTAAAGTATCAGTTACGGCCACAGCGGAGGGGAATATTCAAGTTCGAAAAGGTGTACTTTCAACTTCATAGCCGCCTGGGATTTTGGGACCGATTTGTTCAACGCAACTGTGCGGGAGAGCTGTTGGTTTATCCGAATATGCAGCAATTGTCTGAGTACGCTTTGCTGGCTAAAACTAACAGGCTGAGTCTCATCGGAGTACGGAGAACACGGAAAGCGGGACAAGATAGCAATTTCGAGCGGTTGCGAGATTACAGCACGGATGATAATTACAAGCATATCGATTGGCGCGCGACGGCTCGTCGAAGCCGATTGACGGTCAAGCAGTTTCAGCAGGATCAGAGCCAACGGATTGTGTTCTTACTTGATAGTGGTCGGCTGATGACCAATGAATACCAGGGTTTGAGTCTCCTCGATTATGCCATGAACTCAATTCTGATGTTGAGTTACGTGGCATTGCATCAGGGGGACTCCGTTGGATTGATGTGTTTCTCCGACCATGTTGAGAGATACGTTCCACTGAAGGGTGGTCCCAATCAGATGAATCGTATTCTGCATGGTTTATTCGACCGCTTTCCAAATATGAAGCAGTCGAATTACGACGAGGCTTTTCTCTATTTTTCCCGACATTGCAGGCGACGCACGATGGTGGTTTTGATCACCAATGTGATCGATGATGTCACGGCGTCGCAAGTGACAGGGTATTTGTCGACTCTCAGTAAAAGGCATTTGCCAGTGTTGGTACTGCTTCGCGATCGCCGAGTTTTTGAAGCTGCCGATAACCCAGCTTTGGATGAATCGACCTTGTATCGGAGCGCTGCAGCAGCGCAATTGCTGCTCTGGCGAAGTGAAGTATTAAGGCGTGTTAGTGATTGTGGAGGCCTCGTGATCGACGCGTTCCCTGATCAACTCACTGCACCATTGGTGAATCAGTATTTGGAAGTGAAAGCGAAGCATCTACTTTAGTGTGGAGAGGTTAACGGCGTTTATGGGTAGAGTATTCGTAACGCGGAGTGTCCCTCAAGAAGGACTGTCTAAGCTGCAATCACAATTTGAAGTCGAGGTCTGGGATGGTCGAGATCCGCCGCCGCGGGATGTATTGCTAGAAAAAATCTCCGGATGCTTTGGGGTTTTAACGATGCTGAGTGACCGTGTCGACAGCGTTTTTCTCGAAGCTGCGGGTCGAGAATTAAAGGGTGTCGCTAACTTTGCCGTGGGATTCAACAACATCGATGTCGAAGCAGCAACAGTGCGTGGAGTGGCTATTGGCAATACGCCCGGAGTACTGACCGATGCGACCGCCGACACCGCGATTGGGTTGATGATTGCCGCAGGCCGGTGCTTCTGGCCAGCGGTGCGAAACGTGTCGGAACTGCAATGGCGGAATTGGGAGCCCATGATGTTTCTGGGGCAAGAGTTCCGCGGGAAGACGGTAGGCATCGTTGGCATGGGACGGATTGGAAGTGCCGTGGCCGAGCGTCTCCATTTTGGTTGGGGGATGAAAGTGCTTTACACTTCCCGCACGGACAAAACGGATGTTGACCAGCGTCTTTCAGCCAAGCGTGTGGAGCTTGATACGTTGCTTCGGGAAAGCGATGTCATCAGTTTGCACACGAGTCTCCAAAAAGAAACGCGTGGGTTGATTGGTCGCGATCAGTTCGGTCTGATGAAGCCGAATGCGATCTTGGTCAACACGGCTCGGGGTGAAGTCATCGATCAAGACGCATTGGTGCAGGCGCTCAAATCTGGCCAGTTGTTCGCCGCTGGTTTGGATGTTACCGACCCGGAGCCATTACCGAATGATTCCCCCCTTCGGCAGCTTGATTCCTGCATTATCCTACCGCACATCGGATCGGCGACCTTCCAAGCGCGATCCAAGATGTCGATGATGGCCGCTGAGAATCTGATCGCGGCCGTTGGTGGAATGCCAATGCCGTACGGCCTGAACAGGGTGTGCAAATGCTAGTTGCTCGGTGTGATTCTTACAGGACTGGGAGTGCTGAAGAGGCGGGGCCTTTGGCGGCAATCTGATCGGTTACGGATCGGACGAGGGCACGACAAACATCCTCGAAGGGTTTAGCGATTGCAGGGGTGCGTAATGCTTCGGCCAGTTTGCCTTCGTCTGCTTCGCTTCGCAGAGGTATTTGGATGGGGACTTCTCCGAGAAACGGGACGCCGAGTTCGATCGCTTTTTGACGTGCTCCGCCCTTCCCAAAGATGTCGAAGGTTTTTCCGGAGTCGGGATCGGTGAAGCCGCTCATGTTTTCAACGACACCGAGAATAGGCACCTTGGTTTTTTCGAACATGGAAATGGCTTTGCTGGCGTCAAGCAACGCGACTTCTTGAGGAGTGCAAACGATAACAGCACCGGCCAATGGGAGGAGTTGCGAGAGAGTCAAAGCCACGTCGCCAGTTCCCGGGGGCATGTCAATAATCATGTAATCCAGTTCGCCCCAATTCGTGTCCTTGAGGAACTGGGATATGGAGCCATGAAGCATCGGTCCACGCCATACGACAGCTTGATCTCTTCCGATCAAAAAACCCATCGACATGACCGGCATGGTGCCGCAAGGGATCGGCTGGATTTTGTTGTCTTGAATTTCTGGGCGTCCTTCTAAGCCGAGCATGTGGGGAATGCTGGGGCCATAGACATCGGCGTCGAGCAGTCCGACCTTGGCGCCTAGAGATTGCAGGGTGAGAGCAATCGATGCCGCTAACGTGCTTTTTCCCACACCACCCTTGCCAGCGGCGACAGCGATGACAGATTTGGCTTTTAGGCCGATTTGGCCGATGGGGGGAGCGGGGCGATAGAGAGTATCGGTGATAACCGTTACCCCTTTCAACCCTGGCACGTGAGCGAGCAAATGATCGCGCAACCTGTCAGCGATTTCCTGCGCGATCGGCTGAACCATACTTGTAAGGCTCAGTCGGCATTTCGCTTCACCGCCGGTCAAAACCCAATCCGTAACTTGTCCGGTTTTGGACAAAGTTTTCTGTGACTCGGGATCTTTAAAGGAGTCGAGAGCGGACTGGAGATTTTGATGGATTTCGGTATCGGTCATGGGATTCGCGTTGGAGGTTCGGGTCGATTAAAAAACGAGGTTTAAGCCACGGATTCTCCTGAGGGTCTCCACCATGAGAGCGTCTTCTGCGGCCTCATCTTCGGCTTCGTAAGTTACCGAGAATCGCAGGCAGTTACCCGCATCGTCCCAGGGAACGATAACGATCGAGTGCTGGGTGATGAAGTATTGCGATGCTTCCTCGGCATTGGCGAATTGAGGCCCACCGGAAACTTCTTTGGGTGCTGCTGTATAGAGGAAGTAGCTACCACCTGGTACATCGCACGTGAATCCGCATTGACGGAGAGTTGACACCAATTTCTCAAGCCGCCTTTTGTACTTGCCATTGATCCGAGCGGGGATTTCCGGTGAGTCCAACGCGGTGATAGCTGCTCGCTGGATTGCGCCGAATTGGCCACTGTCACAGTTATCCTTGACATCTGAGAAGGCTTGTACGATTCGCTGGTTACCACAAACCCAACCGATCCGCCATCCGATCATATCAAAACCCTTGCTCATGGAGTGGACTTCGACTCCGACATCCATGGCACCGGGAATTTGAAGGAAGCTGAGGGGTTTCCCCTTAAAGGTGAGCAGGATATGAGCGGCGTCTTGAACGACGATGAATTTGTGTTTCTTAGCGAGTTCGATGATGCTTTCATAAAACTCGCTTGTCGCGACTTGACCGGTGGGGC
Organism: Planctomycetota bacterium; assembly: GCA_016872635.1. GTDB lineage: Bacteria > Planctomycetota > Planctomycetia > Pirellulales > Pirellulaceae > JBKCUI01. Next base: position 4,860 of record VGZN01000040.1, read on the forward strand.
TGTTGGGATAGTTAAGAACTAACATCTTGGTTGTTTCCCATACATCGTCGGTGACATTCGAGAAGTCTGGGAAGAAGTGATTTTCGGCGAGGAGTGGAAGTCGGTAGACGGTACCGCCATAGTAGCGAGTGTGTGTTCCTGCAACGGGATAACCTGGAACGGTCATCATGGTAATGTCGCCTGGATTGATGAAGCATGCTGGAAGCATCGACAAGGCAGTCTTGCTCCCAATGCAATGATTGACTTGAGTGGCGGGATCCAAGTCGACTCCGAATTGGCGTTGCATAAATCTAGCTGCGGCTTGTTTGAACTCCGCTGGTCCGTTGTCCATATAGCCGCGATTTTCGGGCCGGTTCGCTTGGACATCTAACTCCGTGCGTACCTTGGCATCCGCCATCGAGTCATTTTCTCCGATGCCGAAATCGAGAAGTAGGCGATCTGGATAGTCTGCTAGCGCTTTCCGTTTTGCCCTTTTTATTTTCTCGAACTTGTAAATCTCGTTGGCTTTGCCGTATTGCGCTCCGCCGATCCGATCGGCAAACAGCTCTTGGAAGTATGGATCGTCGGAGGATGAGACTGTTGGTTTTGGTGCTACGGCTGACATGATTGCTAAGGAGTAATAAGGTTATTGAAACGTGAGAGAAATCATCATAAAGCAGTAACCGCAATTATTCCATCCGAACTGTGCGGAGAGTCAGGCCGGTTTCGTGTGTGGAGGAGTTCCGAAGCATTTCCTAGGGTGCCAATTACGCAGGTTTTTGGTCACTCGGGTTCTAAGGGCTCCGACCCGATCCATGGTTTCTGCTGGGAATGGGGCCAGCCACATTTTTAGTGGCCCCATGGCACCCAGGAGGGGAGTTACGACACAGGTTTTTTTACATGGCATGACTACTCTTTCGTTTTTGGGGAGTGGGGATGGCAGAGATGATCGATGAGACGAGGCAAGTATTCTGCGTACCTAGAGGGGAGATCCTTGGTCCAGGACTTCTTGCGCTTTTCTGGGATTTGTTCGAGTGATATTTTGGTGGATTGGTTCAATGCGTCAGGGTAGATCGCATTGAGGGCGAGCATCCTCGATCCCCAGGTAGTTTTATCTCCGATGGCGATCTGTACTAATTTTTCGTTGGATGTGGTGGCTTGTTCTGGCGTGCTATACCTAGCGAGTATTTCCAAGGCCGCAATGGCTACCACGTCTTCACTATCTGTAATGAGTGCGGGCACCGTATCTGGAATTACCGTTCGGCGATGTTTTGATAACTGAGTGTGCAACGCCACCAATCCCCAATAGCGATCCATCGGCATCGTAGATTCCAGCATGATATCAGTGCGTTCGTTCGAATCGATAACGTCCCCAGATCTCCATGCCGACTCAATTGCATCATTGATGGAGTCTAACCTTCCGTCAAGCAACCAATCTTCGGGAATACAACCTTTATCCTCATGATCTAACATCCACTGCTTCAATGATTGCCCAAGTTCAGTGCGTTGAGATTGGTATGCCGGGTTGTAGGCGAGATTGGTGACTTGGTGCGGATCCACGTCCAGGTCATAGAGTTCCTCCACGTCTTTGGTTTCCCAAAATCTGGACTGGACCTTGTCGAGGCGGCCTTCGATGTAGCATCGATACCAGTCATTCGTTGTCGGGGTTTCGAACATATAGGCTAAATACGCGCCTTGTGGTCGAGACGGAAAAAAGTTCCGGACGTAAAGGTAACGATGGTCGCGAATAGCGCGCGAGCAATCGATTCGCTCATCCATTCGGTCGCGAAAACCAATGAGCTTAGAACGAGCGCGTGCTTCATCCGAAAAAAAGGATTCGCCATGCAGATATGCAGATTGGGCAAGACCAGCCAACTCAAGAACCGTCGGGGCAAGGTCCAAGAAAGAAACCAGTCTCTTCGATTCAAAGCCCGCTTGATAGCTTGCTCCTACGATGGATTGGAATTTGGATGGAATGTGAACCATCATGGGAACACGGAGCCCACTTTCGTAGAGCCATCGCTTGGAGCGAGGCATACCACTTCCGTGGTCCCCAAAGAAAAAGACAATCGTGGATTCTGAAAGTCCATCGTCCTCCAATTGGATGAGGATCTTTTGAAATTGGGAATCCATTTCAGTGATCCGGTCGTAGTATTGCGCCCAATCGATTCGGACTTCTGGTGTATCGGGATGATAGGGTGGTATTGGGACCGAAGACGTGGGGTGCTTGGGCTGGTAGGGGCGTTTTCGGATTTGGCTTTCGTGGGTTATCTGTAGGTTGAAGACCGAGAAGAATGGTTGGTCTTTCGAACGATTACGCCAATGCGCCTTTTGGCTGGAATCGTCCCACATTCCAGTGCGCTTTCGGAAATTGTAGTCTTCCTTTGAGTTGTTGCTGCAGTAATACCCAACCGAATGAAGGTGTTCAGGAATCGTCTTCGCGAAATTAGGTAGGGAGACCTCTGAACGCATATGTTGAGCACCAAATGCAGGTGGATACATGCCTGTGATGATCGCGGTGCGAGCGGGCGCGCACACCGGTGCGTTCGACCAGCAATTCAAATACCTTTGGCTCTTCTTCGCAAAAGCATCCAAATAAGGAGTGCTTGAGTATTCGTCTCCGTAGCAGCCAAGCTGCTGGCCGGTATCCTCGCATGATATCCAAAGGATGTTTGGCTTGTCGGCAGCGATTAGATGAGCAAATGGAACAATTGCATGGATGAGTGTCAGGAGGGCGAATGGGACATTCCGCCAATGGGTGGCTTTGTGGAGAATTTCTCTCGGAATCATAGCGAGGGTTGGCCTATTTTGGGTGGATCTTTTTGTAGGTGGAGTTCGGGAGATCCTTCCAAACTCGTGGCGCTACCAAAGGTGCAACAGCGTATCGTGGCGGGCCCGGTGTTAAATGGCTCCGACGCTTCCATACAGAAGCAGACAGACCGATCCTGATGGCTTACTGATTGATTCAAGCATTGGTTTTAGCCTACGGTTCAGTCTTCGAGTAGTATTCGAAGCATTCTTCGCAACGGCTCTGCGGCCCCCCAAAGAAGTTGATCTCCCACCGTGAATGCGGATAAGTATCTTCCGTGGTTTGCGGGATCGAGTTCGATTTTCCGCAATCTTCCGACAGGGCAAGAAAGCGTTCCCGTCACAGCGGTTGGGCTTAAATCTTTCATAGAGACCGAGCGCTCGTTCGGAACTACTTTGGCCCATGGGTTCGCTTGGCTGATCAGGTCAACGATTTCGTCGAGAGGGACATCTTTCGTCAAGCAAATGGTGAGTGCTTGGCTGTGGCATCGCATGGCTCCGATGCGAACGCAAATGCCGTCGACCGGGATTTGCGATTCCGAGCGTCCCAGTATTTTGTTTGTCTCTGCTTTTCCTTTCCATTCCTCTCGGCTTTGGCCATTGCCGAGGTCCTTATCGATCCAGGGGATTAAGCTACCCGCGAGCGGAACACCAAAATGATCGACTGGGAAGTCGGCTGATCGCATCGTGTCGGTAACCATTTTGTCGATTGCCAGAATCGCGGACGCCGGATTTGCAAGATCCTCTGCGACCGATTGGGATAGGCACCCCATTTGCCTGAGAAGTTCTCGCATGTTTTGTGCACCGGCTCCTGAAGCAGCTTGGTAGGTCATGCTGGTCATCCATGCCACGAGCCCTTCCCGAAATAGTCCATGCAATGCCATCAGCATGAGAGAGACAGTGCAATTGCCACCGGCAAATGTTTTAATTCCTTGCCGCAAAGCCGACTTAATCACTTGGTCATTCACGGGATCCAAAATAATTATCGCGTTGTTACGCATCCGCAACATTGAGGCGGCATCGATCCAGTACCCCTGCCAGCCTTGACCTCGAAGTTGATCATAGGTGGCTGTCGTATAGTCGCCCCCTTGGCACGAGAGGATCACATCCATCTTTCGCAGCGCTTCGAGATCGTCGGCCGATTGAAGGATCCCGGTTCCTTTGCCCTGGAGATTGGGGCCCACGCCGCCTGCGTTGGAGGTCGAGAAAAAAATCGGTTCGAAATGGTCAAAGTCTTGTTCAGCGACCATCCGATCCATCAGGACCGATCCGACCATTCCACGCCAGCCGACTAAACCTACTTTTTTCACGTTGCTATCTCTAATTCGAAAAGAAAATGCAATCGACGTTGCCGCGAAGTATTTGTTTGCCGAGTTCAATCGCAAAAGATTCACTCTGGCCGCGTCCGATGCAAATAGTTTCCGCGAGGCAATCCGCTAAAATTCGCTTGTACATTTGGTACTTTGGAAGAATGAACTCGAGTTTGTAAGCATCGCTATAGTAGCCGACGAGCTTGCCACGAGGCACTGCGTCCAATCTCGCTTGAAGATCATGTCGGATGAAACTTGGAGTATTGCTATACCACCAATGTCCGTGTGCGATGACGTTAGGAAATATCCAAGCGTAGTCGACGAGCTCTTGATTGCTTACAGATGCCAGGACCGAAATCGGAAATTTGACGTTTGGAAATGCGTTGAATAAATCCGCATACTGAATCATCGACCAGCGGGAGTCGTAAAGATCTTGGCCTTGGTAGACACCGCCTGGATAGACTTTGCGATTCACTCCGATCATTAGGTCGAATGGAAGTCGATATTCGGCACAAAATTCGGTCAGTCGCCAAAAGACCCAATAGACGACCTGTTTTTTATCGGCTTCACTGGGTTCCCTGTTGCCCGCCAAGATGCGATGGAATGCCTCTGTCGTCGCCGTGTCGTGAAGCGGGATGTGGCACGGGGTAAACCAAGGAGGAAGCGAAATCGCACAAGCTTTGGCGTTGCATCTCACGAAGCGTTCGAATAGCAGTCCCAAGCAGCGATGCAGGTCATCGAGAGAATGGAGGGTAGATGAGGTTGCAGCGGAAAGCCGACTCCGTGTCTTTTCTAAATGCAGGTGGAAAACGAGATCATCGGTGCGTAAACATGGAACGTATCGGTGAGTGTCGAAGTCGTCCAAGGGATCGTCGAAGTCGTTTGTTAGAAAGATTTTTTCGATCTTGCTTTTGGTGAGTACTTCATTCTCCCAATCCGGCCGATTCATGGCCGCAAACGCTTGATCGTAAAGAGACTTCCAGTTTTTTCGATCGATCGTTTGTTCTTTGAAACCGAATAGGTGGCTCGAAAGATCGACGAACCAGAACCACTGAACTGTATGATTGATCTCATGCAGCGATTCAAAGAGTCGACCAACTTTTTCCTCGGGGGATAGGTTCTCTTGCTCGATTTCCGCTCGCGGCATCCCGGCGGAGTGTACGAGTTCGGTGTAATAGTGATACCCGAGCAAATCCGCAATCGTTTCCGATGCAGGTGCTCGAGGGTTAATGTGGGAATGCGAATCGACGAGAACGAGCGAGTCGAGCTCGTCAAAGATAACCTGTTGCAGGGATGCCATGATCGATTGCTTAGAAAAGAAGCGAATTGCTCGACGCTGTTTTTCGGCAAGGTCGGCGCAGGGTTATTCGCGTCGCGTCAATATCCGTAATGGTTCGCCCGTTACCCGCCACTGACGGGCGGAATCAACGCGATTTCAACCCCCGAAGCGAGTGCTAATTCTAGGCTGGCATCGTCATCCACAAAAGTGTGGTTCACAGCCAATCGGCTCGACTGGATCAAGACGGCCACGTTCGGGTGCGACGCAGCGAGGAATGACTTGATCCTGCCAGCGGTTAACTCTCGCGTTTGCCCTGGACCCGGATGGGAGAAGCTTACTCGGTCGCAACTCAGTCCTTCTCGAAGACCCGCAAATACCTTGATATGGATCGTTATAGGGACGTGGATCGATGGCAACGGGTTTGAAGGCTGCATAGCCCACAGTGTAGCACGGCCCGACACGCGAGGGATAGGAAGGTAAAAATCGTGCTACGGCAGATCCTCTGTTCCGGATAATCGGAATCTATTGCTTGGCGATTTTTTCTTGAGAAAATGGGTTTACGACAATTCGGGGTTTGCCAGCGGAACGTTGCTCCGCGAGGACTTGAACGGATACCTTCCCGGCTTCACGATCCCCCGTCTCATTGCCGCTGACTGAGCAGCATCCAGTCGAATATGGATTTTCAACCGCGCGAGGTGGGATCGCGTAGCTCTCCTTAGGCACCGGCGTATATCCAGGAATCTGCCCCAGCAGTGGGTACGAGGCGTAGGGGCTGTCACCATATGGCCGCTGGTAGCGTGCGCCGTAGTAAACAGGAGGATAGATCGAAAAGTAAGGAGGTGTGGGGAGGCTATTACGGAACGCGTACTGCGCTCCTAATCCCCAAGCGTACGGGAGCCCCACCAAAGGATCGATCGCGGACGCTGTCGAGGTGGACAAAGCACCCATCGAACCGCAAACCAATAGAAATTTACAAAAATATCGTTTCATGCTGGTCTCCATAGAAAGCCCCAGCGTTTAAGTTTAGTTAGCGGGTAAAGAATCTCAACGACAATTAGACGGACGAGCAGGATTTAGCTTTGGAGCATCCGTGATCTCACGTCGTTTGCATCGGTTATCGTGAAGCGTGCGGTGATTGGGCTGAGTCACCAAATGGATTAGGACCCGGACGGTACCCCGCCTTCTCCTGCTTCCTTGCGCATTCGATGCAGGTCGTGGCATACGGGACCGCCTGTAACCTCGCCAATGGGATTGCCTTTTCACAAGTTTCGCAATTCCCGTACACCCCATCGCGGAAACGTCCCAAAGCGTCCTCGATTTGGGAGAGCTCACGGCTTTCTACCTCAACGAGTTGGCTGCTGATCTCGTCTTGCGCGGTATCCATCGCCGCATCCATGACGTCCCCGCCTTCTTGCGACAATGTTTGAAGCAGGCTCAAGTCACCATCCAGAGCACGCTTTAATGCTTCGCGTCGGAGTAATAGCACATCCTTAAGCTTGTTCAGAGCCTCTTTCCTCGACATTTTTTTCTCCAATCGGCAGATACTAACCCCTCCCGAAAGGTGGGAAGGAAATGATCAACCACAAACATACTACGCAAAATCCCGAAAAATGTTCACCTCGGCATTGTTTAGGTTAGAAAACTGTAATCTAGTCGCGTTTTCGTGATGATTTGTGTCCGTAACATTCTGTGGAGTAGAGGTTTGCGTGTGAAAGATTGAGTGGCGTGTGCTAGCAAATTCAGGTGCGTTAAAGGTGGAATTTCCGGAGTTTTCTTAGTCACTCGGTAATTATGGCTTTAGGCGAACGATTTTCATGGAAGTTGGCTATTCAGCGTTGTCGATAGCCCCATAACGCGCGGATATAGCTTGATGATCAAATTGGCTACGTGTTATTAACCTATGGCAACTCCATATCTCTCCTCGGATAGATCGATCGTTGACTCCCAGAGTTCAGGAATCGAGATCAGATTCGTTGATCTACTCGATCGGAACGGTGCCGTGATAGCATCGTGGGGAGTTCACGCCCCGCGTTGCACGATCGGTTCAGCTTTGGATGCTTCGGTTCGTGTTCAGGAAGGGAATCTTGCACCGAACCACGTTCTGTTGATCTTTGGCAAAAAATTCACGTTGCTGAAAGCACTCGCACAGCCCACGCGAGTTTCCGGTCGCCCAGTTAAAGAATGGTTGATCGATCGAAGTACGACGATCGAACTTGGTGAGTTGACGTTTGTAGTGCATCCTTTCCAGGCGCGTCCAACTTCGACTGTTGTGCGTGGAGAGCGCATTCCGGAAATTGCATCCCGTATGGGCGCTGAACCCCCCCAAGTCACCCAAGTTGCGCCGGTAGAAAGTCATTCGAATCCTGCTACCGGTCCATCGAATACCTCGTTTCCATTGGTCGAACCTGTGGGTTTATCCCAAGGGTATGAGACGCAACTACCCGCGCCGATCTTTCTGAACGTGGAAAGCACCGCCGCGCATCATGTTGCACCTGAGGTGTTGGGACAAATCAAAGAGAATATGGAGTCCCTGACCGCTGCTGTCGCTGCACTGAAAGCCAACTCTGTACAAAACCAATTGGATGCTCAAGCGACTACAGAGTCTGTCGTACTCGCTTCGACACAGAAGATGATGGAAGGTTTCGCCGATCGATGGTTTACTGACATCCGTAGGGAGTTAGGCACATTTGGAACACAACAGCAAGAGTCGGTTTTGGCATTAAGCCAGTCTTTGGATAGTCGACTCAACAATCTTGAGCAGCGAATTGAAACGATCGGCATTTCCTCGAGTGAGGAAATGCGGGTTTTAGCGGACAAGATTTCTTCGCTAGCGGATGATCAATGCGAATTGAGAAGCTCCGTCTCCGAAATGAGTTCTTGCCAACGTGGAACGATATTGAGTCCGGAAAGCGTACCTGCAATATCTTCAGAATCCCTTGAGTTCACAGAAAGAACGAGGGATTCTCTTCCCTATGTTGGGGATCAGTCCTTCTCGAGGTCGATTGAGTCCCTTCCGAGACTGAACTCGCTACCTCCATCCATGGAGAGACTGCCTGAGGCAGATCGACATGCACGGATGGATGGATCCGATTGGGATCGCAAAAACTCGAGTGATTTTTCCGGCCAATCGGCACCGTATTACGCATCGAACTTGCCCGAGCCAGAACTCCGAGTGGAACAGGATTTCGGCGAGTCCTTTCAATCTGCAGGTGAACCCGAAGTTGCGTACGAGAAGGCACCTCATGCGATGCAGTGGGATGCTCCGGTCGATGAATCGAGTGACCAATCGTATGTCGAACTTTTGCGGCGTTTGGAAAGAAGTCAAATCGAAGTTGAACGACGTTCCGAGTCATTGCTGGCACCTGAATTACCTTCCGAAGTAACCGAAGAACCTTCCGTAAGGGAACCGTCCATAAGGGAACCTGGCGGGTCAAATGATTGGGGTTCGCGCGGCATAGAGCCAAATTCGAACAGCCTTGCGCAAAGAGAGTTTGCAGACCCAACCTTTTCCGACCGACAAGAATCAGGATCTAGTTTGTCAAACCGACAAACCTACGGGACACCGATTGCAGGAGATTCGACAGAGGAACGGGAGTATCTTCGTTCCTTAAGTGTTGGTCAAAATCTGGAAGCAGAATCGGTAGATCTGAGACAGCTTCAGGTTGGACTTGATTCAGATGCTATTGGTAACCGCCTCGAACGCCTTTTGGCAGAAGCCTCAGACCGCCGAAAAGTTCCTCAAGCAACGGAAAATCCGCTCGAACGATTGCAGCTTTACAATCACGATGTGCCGGAAGAAAGTTCACCGGCGTTGCAGCCTCAGCAAGAGATTCGGAATGCTAAGCCGTTTTTCGCTGAGCAGTTGTTAAGGCACTCTACGGAACTCCAAGGCGATGTAACTCCCGGCGAAAACGCTGAGGACACAGGCGAGCGTGAGCTTCAAGCGCTTTACGCATCGCTCGGCCTGGTGCGAAATCCGGGCAAGGGAGTTGACGAACAGGCTCGGCCGCATGGAGTCAGCCTTGAGATTGCCGCGGAACGTAGCCGACGAGAAACGGATGCCGATCGAGAATACCCGTCAGGGGTAGTTGGCGAGGATGAGATTGATGCCTCGTCATTGAACGCACTTGACGAAGAAGAGCTTCCTCCTCATCAGGAGCAAATCGATGAACGAGCAGGCTTCGAGGAGGGGGGAGTCCAGGAGTTGCAAAGGCCGAACAATTTTGAGGATTTACCAGAATTGCAGGTGCACAATGGCGCCTCGGCAGTGAGTGCGTCCCAACGTTCCAACGCAGCGAATGTCGAATCCGTCGAGGAATCCAACACAGAAGAAGAGTCGATTGAGGAGTACATGCAGAGATTGCTTCAGCGCGTCCGGTCTGGTCCAAACAGTGCCCCGGCATCGGATGCTGCGATCAACCGAAAATCCTCATTGCCATCGATTCCAAAACGAGTAACCGAATTACCTGATCGTTCTGTTGATTTCTCCATCTCCGCCCTGAGCCCATCGATTTCAGAGGTGTCCTCTGCATCTACACCGTTGAGTAGACCATTTACCAGTTTGCCACTGAGGGCTGCGAGTCGTGCTCCCGAGGCCAAGGCGGATCTGGATGCACTTCGAGAACTTGCGAACTCCAATGCGCGTCGGGCGATTAAACGGAGTGATAAACGTCGCAATAGTACAGATTTGTTGGTGAATGTAGCCGTCTGTGCCTTCTCGTTAGCTTGCGGTTTGGCCCTGCTTGTAATGAACGGCTTTCGTATCAACGTAACATTTCTTGGTATGACGTCCGCGTTCCTCGTATCGATCCTGTGGGGTGTCGATTCCGTGCGATCCTACCTTGTCATGCTCCGGGAGCAGCGGAATGGCATTCCTACCGGTAATGGAAGCGGCGAATGATTCCTCTCCCAAACATCGATCCCGTTAAAAAGCGAGGCTGGCGAGAACCCCCAGGTTAAAGAGGGATTTGTCTTGGACTACACCGTTCGGAAGCGAGCCAGGACACTTTCGCGGTGGGCGGTTAAGCCTTCGCGGTTCGCCAATGCTGTGATGTGCGGCTCTATTTCTCGAAGGGCTGTCTCGCTGAACTCTACTTCGCTGTAGGACCGCAAAAAGTGGTTCGATGAGAGTCCGGATGCCCATCGCGCGGTCGCGCCGGTCGGAAGAACGTGCGACGGACCAGCGGCGTAATCCCCTAGAGCGACCGGCGAAAAGTGACCTTTAAAGATTGCCCCGGCGTTGGTGATCTTATCAGCATATCGGTCAGGGAACTCGACGGAAATCTGAAGATGCTCGGGGGCTAACTGATTCGATATCTCTACCAGTTGCCTCTCATCTGAACATAGAATGCTGGCTCCGAATTCGATCAAAGACGCTTTGGTCAAATCGGCTCTTTCGAGATGTATTAGTTGTTTCTCTATTTCCAGGTCGATTTGAGCAAGGATCTGTTCGGACGTCGAGATCACAATGCTCGAACCAGGAGAGTGTTCTGCTTGGGCGAGCAAATCGGATGCAGCGAACGAGGGTTTCGTGGATTCGTCTGCGATGACCAAAACCTCACTCGGTCCAGCAATCGAATCGATGTCTACCGTCCCGTAGACGTGGCGTTTGGCTAATGCTACGAACAAATTGCCGGGTCCGACAATCTTGTCAACGGAGGGTACTTCGGGGATCCCGTACGCGAGTGACGCGATGCCTTGAGCCCCGCCTACGGCATACACTTCTCGAATCCCGAGTTCAAAACAGGTAGCCAATACGTCCGCGTTGTAGGCACCAAACCTCGTTGGTGGAGCGATGATCGCAATTTCCGGAACGCCAGCGCACAATGCTGGGATCGCTGTCATGAGTACTGTCGATGGGTATGCGGCGGCGCCTCCTGGTACGCAGATGCCAATCCGTTTCAATGGCTTGTAACGATGCTTGAGAATCGTGCCTCGCCCGTCGCTGACAATCACATCCTTATGCAATATCGCGGATTGAAATTGCTCAACATTCTTTCGGATAACGCGGATGGAACCAAGAAAATCTTTGGATGCTTTCGAATGGGCTGATTCAAGTGCTTGGATTGGTACTCGCAAAGTGTCCTCAGAAGTTTTTGGGTCATCGAGAACACGAGCGTATTTCAGAACCGCGACGGTTCCATGATTGCGTACATCCTGGCAAATTCTTTCAACAACCTGCTGGGGTGTTAAGTCCTCACCGAATAGTTGCTGCGTAAGTTGCCTTCCACGTTCCGATACAACGGAGCCATCCGGACTCAATTTTCGACGCAGCTCGGACAACTGCGTATGAAAGTCGGCTGAATATGCCGCGATGCGGTTTAGCATGTTCGATCCTAGAGGTCAGAGCTAACCGAGGTTTGCAAGTTGCTCAGGGGTGAAGTTAACGTTGGTAGCCACAGATTGCACGTCATCGTGATCCTCGAGCTTCTCCAAAAGCTTCATTACGGATACCGCGGTCTCCGAATCGACTTCGACGGTGAGGTTCGGTACTCTCGTTACCTGCTTGGATTCAATGGCGATGCCTTGTGCCTCGATAACCTCAACTAGTCCAGTGTACGCATCTGTTGGGCAAGAGATTTCGTATGTCTCCTGACCCTCCGTGACGTCCTCCGCCCCATTCTCGAGCGCGATCTCCATGAGTTTTTCGAGATCCACTGCGGGTTGCTTAATCGAAATCAAGCCCTTTCGCTCGAACAAATAAGCCACACAATTGGTTGAGCCTAGATTGCCGCCGTGATTGTCGAAAAGCTTTCGAATTTCGGGAGCGGTTCGGTTTCGGTTGTCGGTCATGATATCGCATAGAACTGCGACACCACCTGGGCCATAACCTTCGTAGAGAATTTCTTCTACATCACCGCCATCCAGTTCGCCTGTCCCTTTCTTAATTGCCCGATCGATGTTGTCCTTGGGCAAGGAAACTGCTTTCGCGTCGAGTATCGCGGTCCGTAGTCGAATATTGGCGCTCGGATCTCCTCCCCCCAGTTTTGCCGCAACAATGATGGCTTTGGAAAGTTTGCTCCAGAGTTTGCTGCGTTTGCTATCGACAAGCGCTTTTCGGTGTTTGATGTTGGCCCACTGGGAATGTCCAGCCATGGATTAGTTCTCCGGACTCGAAAATTCAACGATTGGAATGGACGAGGCGATGATTACTTGGGTTTCTTCTTAGTGATGCTGGCCCCGACCGACGGTTTCACGTTTCCTTTTACGGGTGCATTTCCCTTTTTGGGAGGAGCCTTGGCATCGTTCTTTGATTTATTGGTGGGTTTGTCACTGCCCGATTTGGACGGGCTCTTCGATTTGGAATCGGGCTTCGAAGAAATCTTTGTAGGCTTGGAACCTGATTCCTTCTTGCCGGTATCTTTCTTTGCGGCAGGTTTTTCTGAAGATGCTTTCGAAGATGTGTCTTTCTTGGCAGGTTTAGCTTCTGCTGGCTTTGCAGCGGTGGGCTTGCTGGGTGCGGCTGGAGTGGGCTTTTTTGCCGCGACGGTTTTTCCTGCTTCGCCCACTGAAGGTTTCACTTCAGGTTTCTTGGTATCCTGTGGCTTCGCATCTCCCTTCTTACCGTCACCGCTCGGTCCTGATGGCACCTCGGCCTTAGCAGGAACCGACGGTTTGGATGGGACGGTCGGTTTGGATGGGACGGTCGGTTTGGATGGGACGGTCGGTTTGGATGGGACGGTCGGTT
>VGZN01000041.1 GCA_016872635.1 Planctomycetota bacterium
CGAGCGTTGCAAGATCGGTGGTCGCAAGTTGCAGGTGCTTGGGTTGGACAGCGCGCATTACCTCAGCAAGCATTTCATGAGCTCGCATGGCTTGATCGACAATCGTCGCCATCGACCGTCGATCCGATTCGGTGGGTACAACCCGAATCAACTGTTGGGCTCTGGCGACTATATTGCCGAGCGGATTATTGATTTCGTGAGTCAGGCCATACGCCAAGTTATGGACTTGCCGGCGGGCTGATCGTTCGACGCTTTCGGAAAACGAGTCGCGAGCGCTGAGGAGTCCGATGGCGCGGTGGATCGATTCGATCAAGTCCTGCCAAGGTAAATCATCGTCGGAAATCGTAGGTGCAGCGGATTCGGGTAACGCGACCGACGATTCCAAGGTTGCCCGCTGTGTGGCTTGCTGCGAGGCGTGAATTTCGCATCGGTTGAGAAGCCATCGAAGTGCACCGATGTCATTGTTGGGCTTAAGAGATTGCCATAAGTCATCGTTGGGGAAACCAAGCCGATCGTGGTATTCCAGCCAGGAAACCATACCGATGGCATTATCGTTGGCAACCATAGCATCATCGTCGGCGCGATCGATCAAGAGTCGGGTCCACGCGTCGATAGTCCGCTGCAAAAGTAGGTTGGAAAACGAAAGAATTCGTTCCGAACTGCTCGTCCAACAAGCATCATCGGTAGGAAGGGTCATGGTGCGCTCCGCTCGAGGTAGATCCAAAGATCATACCATGACGGTCGCCTCGATGGGGATGCCTGCTTTACTGAGGTACTTGCTCAGTGTGAACCAAGCTTGGTTGTTGCGTGGCGAATGAGTTACGATTCCGCCATATCGCGAGCGTGGTACGAACTGCGAACGAATGGGCCGGAAGCAACTTTTTTAAATCCCATGCTTTGTGCGAGATCGCCTAGTTCTTCGAACTCATCGGGGGGAATGTAACGGACCACGGGCAGGTACTTGGGTCCCGGTTGCAGGTATTGGCCCAGGGTCAAGAAGTCGCATTCGTACTCGCGGAGATCGGCGAGGCACTGCAGCAGTTCATCGCGGGTTTCACCGAGCCCGAGCATCAAGCCGCTTTTGGTTCGAATGTTGGGATTGGATCGCTTGACATGGCGAAGCAATTCCAGAGTCCAGCGATAATCGCTTTTGGGACCGCGGACTCGGCGATAGAGTCGCGGTACCGTTTCCATGTTGTGGTTGAAAACCTCAGGTGCAGATTCGATCACGCGATCGAGTCCATGTCGGTGGCGGATAAAATCGGGGGTGAGAACTTCGATGGTGGCGCCTGTTTTCTTGCGAACGGCGAGCACGCATTGATAAAAGTGCTCGCCACCACCATCGGGTAAATCATCTCGTGTTACCGAAGTAATGACGACATGCCGCAGTCCCAATCGCAAGGCGGCTTCAGCGACACGTTCCGGCTCATCGATTTCGAGCGATTCGGGGCGACCGCGGGATACGGCACAGAATCCACAGGGGCGAGTGCACACATTTCCCATGACCATGAAGGTGGCCGTTTTCTGCGAGTAGCACTCCATGCGGTTCGGGCATTTCGCGTTTTCGCATACCGTTTCGAGTTTCAGTTCCCGGAGGGTGTCCCAAGTGAAATGATTTGCGTTTCCTTTGGGTACTTCGCGACGCAACCATGGCGGAAGACGGCGGCTGGGTTCAAAGACGGCTGAGCCGGAGGAACCACAACTGGTTGCGGCAGCGTTGCTGGCGGCCTCCAATCTATATTGAGTATCTCCATCCTGCTCGCTCAACGCGGATTCACGCTCGACAACCGGCAACTCGAAGGGCTTGAGGATAGGCAATTGCATGGTTTGGCTCGATGAAGAAGCTCGAATCAACAGAGGAGGCTTCGACGGGTGGAGTTTTCACGGGTGGATTTCGACTGTCGGTCGAGGCGAACGGAATCCACAAAACGATTTCCGGGTGGGATTCGGTGGTGTCCAACCCTCGGAACTGTATCGAAATCATGCGATTTTTCTAGGGTTTGACGAGCTAAAGAACCGGAGAGAGTTGTGAAAATCCGGAGGTTCGTCTGGTCAGTGACGTGGTCTTTGACTTACATTTAAGGGCAAAAGGGATGCATCGTGCGTCTTTTAGCACTTATGACGAAGAATCGCGTTGGAGCAAAAATGACGGCCCAGAAGTCCAGTCTTTGGTGTGGTCTCCGATCTCTCAATTCACGGACTCGCAAACGGGCGGCTCCGCAGAATCGTCCTGTCGGTATGGTAACCGGAGCGAATTTGTTCCTCGTTAGTCTCGTCCTCGCACAAGGGTTCTGGGGCTTTGCGGGGGATGCGATCGCTGCGATGGGAGAGTGCCCGTTTTGCTCCGCGGCGTCGCAAACGCTTCGCCAAGAAAGCCAGTCGATGGATGCGGTCGCGATCGCGAGCCTTCAAGCGGACGGACGCGCCGATATCGATGGCAACGCGACCTTTGTCGTGGAGCGGGTGCTGCGAGGTGAATCGCTCCTGGAAAAAGGTCAGAAGGTTGAAGCCAGTTACTTTGGTCCAGGAAAGTCGAACAAAAACTTCCTGCTGCTGGGTGTTGATCCGAAGAACCTCGTTTGGTCTTCCCCTCTTCCCTTGTCCGAGGATGCCGAGAAATACATCGATGCCATTCAGAAGTTACCTGAGGATCCCATCGCCAGGCTCGAATTTTATCAGAAGCATTTTGAGCACCCAGATTCGCTGCTCGCACGAGATAGCTATGACGAGTTCGCGCTTGCCCCGTACGACGATATAAAGAAGTTTAAGGACAAAATGAACCGGGAGCAGTTGATGGAGTGGATCCGAGATCCTGAGAAATCTCCAGACCGCAAACGGCTGTATTACACGATGCTCGGAATTTGCGGTACACAGGATGACGCAGTCGAATTCGAATCGATGATTCGAAGCAACGACCCAGAGAAACGGGCTGGTCTCGATGCACTGATCGCTTCGTACTTGATGCTGCGTGGCCCCGAAGGCTTGAAGCTCATCGACGAGCAATTCTTGACCAATCGCAAAGCAAGTTATCCCGATGTTTACTCGTCGGTGATGGCCTTGCGGTTCCATGGGACTGACGTAAATGTGATCCCAAAAGAAGACATTCTCAAGTCGATGAGGCATTTGATCGAAGCCCCGGACTTGGCGGATTTAGTGATCCCCGATTTGGCGAGGTGGAGCGATTGGAGCCAGATCGAACGGTTGACCGAACTGTTCAAAAAGTCCGATGACGACAACTCGTGGGTGCGTGTTCCCGTCGTGAACTACTTGCGAGCTTGTCCACTCCCCGAGGCCAAGGAAAAGTTGAAGGAACTGGAAAAGATCGATCCGAAGGCCGTCAAACGGGCGGCGACCTTTTTCCCGATCCCCAGCCCTGCTCCGCAACCCCCCAAGAAGGATCCGAATTCCTCGTCGATGCTGAATCCCGATATGCTTCCGGGGAAAGTGGCCAAGCCCCAAACGCGGTTGGTGGGGCAGGCCTATCAAGGTTTGGAACTGCAGCAAAAAGAGACGCGGCCGATTCGGTTCGCTACGGAGTTCAACGGTATGGGGGAACGATCCGTCCGACAGGGGCTGGCAGAATCCTCAGGTAACGCATCCACCGGCAGTTCAGCTACCGGCGGCATGGTATCTACCGGCGGTATCGTACTGAAAAATAACGCAGACTTCAGGAATAGCACGGATTTAAGGAATAGCACTGCATCCCGATTTGCCAACTCGGAGGAACTTTTCGAGAATGGCAACGGAGACCGGGTAGCTGCGGTGAACTCTTTTACCCTTCTCGCCGTATTAGGATCTGGAGGAGCGGTTGTGGCATCGCTTATGTGGATGGTGGCGTGCGGTATGTTCGCCTACGAATTTGCAATCCTCCAGGGATTGGTTGTGGTTCGTCGATAAAACTAGTTCGGTCGCTGGTTTCCTCGTTGGACGCCTCGCTGCAAAGAGGGGATTGTCTTTCGGAGCCCGGCCCCGGATCGATTGAATGGCGAATCTCGGCCATGCTTCCCATGGCTAGGTGTAACACCGAATTGGTGCCCCCAATCGCCAATTCCCACCTACGCCGGAGGTTGTCCTCACCTGTGCCATCTCTGATTCGACTCGAGCCTACCCAAAAAGCATGAGCACCACGACGCCAGTTACTAACAGCACAAACCCAGCAGCTGCGATTTCCTCGAATGCGATCGACCCTAGTTTCGAGGGGAACGAGGATGATTACGGATACCGCTCAGTGAGCCGCGCAGCAGTGCTTTGTCTGGTGTTCGCCTTGATGGGGCTGTTGTCCTGGTACTCCCCACTGTTGCTGTTGCTTCCTGCGGTAGCCCTGTTTTTCGGGCTGGTCGCGTTTGGAAATCTCAAGCGTTATCCGACGGAGTTGAGTGGTCGGCCGGTTGCTGTCACCGGGGTCCTGACGGCGTTGTTGACGTTAGCTGTTTGTCCGGCAAAGCATGCGTATGTTTACTACACGGAGTTGCCTGATGGGTACGAACGCATTTCATTTGCAGCGCTGAAGAGTCCGGTGGGAGCCCCTGACATCCCACCGATGACCGCGATGGAGTTGGATGGAAAGATGGTTTTTATGAAGGGGTACATCCACCCGACATCCCTCTCGAGCAACTCAGCCAAATCGTTCATCCTTGTGCCCGATTGGGCAACGTGTTGCTTTGGCCAGCAACCCCCGCTTACCCACATGATCGAAGTAAAACTCACTGGCGATCAGTTCGCATCCAAGAGCCTACGGCGGCATTCGCTTGCAGGCAAGCTTTCAGTCCGGCCTTATTTGAAGCCCATCGATGGCCTCCAGGGTGTATTTTACGAACTCGAGGCAGATCATTTTCAATAGGCTTCAGCGAGCCCTAGGCTCTGAATGAGTCCAGTGGGCTTTCCCATGGTTTGATGGGGATACGAAGAACGAAAACGAGACGTTCCGAGAAAACAAAAAAGCTACAAAAACGGATCCATAAAAAAACCGAGGAGAGGATTCACTTTCGCGAACCCTCTCCTCGGCAGCCTCTTCCCTCTACAGCCCCACACACACAACCTAACAAGCTGAAAAGGGAATATCGCACACTGGATCGTTCAGGTGATGCGAGCAGCGAAGGCGTGACAGTCCGGTAGGCATCTATTTGTCGAAACCGTTCCCCTGGGCACTTCACCCATGGATCCCTGTCTCGATAATGAACGCGCCGGGTGCCGAAAACTACGAGGAACCTCATAGGCCACGGCCACCGCTCAAGCGACCACCTTGACGAGTCTCCTCGTCAGATGCCCTCATTGTGATTGCAACGCCTGTGCCAAGCGAACACAAAATGGAATAGCATCGGCGTTCAGCGGCTGTTCACGGAGGGTTATGACGTTTCAAAACCAATAAATGTCGAAGAAAATCACTTTTTTCTTTCGACGACCGCGACTCATCATTTTTTACCCTTGAGTGAAGTTGGAGAGCCCATGACCGACCACGGACCGGCCGCGTCTCAAAATGCGACTGGGTTTCCAGCAAACGTGTTTCAATATGAGTCTTGGCTCAGTTTGGTTCCAGTGATTCACGGGAGTGCTTCGTACGCTCTTGGGTTGCGGAAGTGGCTTTTAGAAACGCATCATGATGGATTGGCGATTCCGTTGCCGGAGTCCTTCCGAGATGCGGTACTGGACGGAGTCGGGGCACTTCCTGCGGTTTCGGTTGTAGTGCAGTTCGAACCCTCGGGCCTCGACGAGGGGGAAGCTGGAAGCGGGACATACGTTCCCATTGACCCATGTCAGGGTGTCGTCGCCGCGATTCGTTTTGCGATGGGAGAGCAGATTCCTCTCGAGTGGGTGGAACCGGAATCGGTGGAGATGCAGCAAGACGGTTTCTGGCTTGGCGGGATGGTTTTTCCCGATCCCTATGCGGTGGAGCATACGACGCTCGAGCGGTACTGCTGCGCCATGTTGCCAGTCATTCCGTCACTTGATTCCCGTGGAGGGCATCCGGGCGGGAGTCTCGAATCGGAATGGAATCGGGAGCGGATTGAGCGCATGGCGGCGAGGTTGCATTCTTTGAAGCATCGCTATCGCCATTTGGTTTGTTTATGCCATCTTCAGGATTGGCCGTGGATCCGTGACGCGTTAGCTCGCTTGCAATCGCACGAGGGAGAAAGCCAGTATTCTGCTCCCTCGTTGGAGTCACCCGCCGTAGAGCCAAGAGAGGCGATCAACTACGCCCTCGACTCGCGAACCCATTTGTTTTTGCATGGCGAGCTGCCGTTCATCACTGGGTTGTACGAGCGAGCTCGACTCAACCTGGATGACGATGCGAACCTGGGGATCCATGCATTGAAGGAGTTAATCCTCGCGGCACGGAGCAGTTACCGCCAAGACCTTGGGAATCGCGCGCGGCAGATCACGCCGCAGTTGATCTCGCAATGCCTGAAGTACATCCGGAATCAGACGTTGCTCGATCGTCGCATGACCCCGAGCTTTTACACGATCGTGAGATCTGCTCAGCAAATGATGGGGGATAGTTTCGCAATCCACTTGGTGAGCTCTGCGAAAGACTACTGCTTTGATGAACCATTGCCGTGGCCTGAGATGAAAATGGGGATCGACCAAGGTGACATACCGGGTCACGGAGTGGTTAAGCTCGCATCGCGACTGCCAGGAAACCCGATGGAATGGCATTCACTGGAATTGCAACGGCCAGCTCGCAAACAGGATCAGCGCAAGTGGACCAGTCGTTGGAATCCGTACCAGCAATGCTCATGGCCAGAAGAGGATCAGAAGATCGAGAGTTTTCGCAACCGCATCATGGAGCGAGCGAGAGCGGCGATCGGAGCGGATCTGGCGAGGACCGAAAAGTTCACGACGAGCATGATGGATGGACTCGATTTGCGGGAGACATTGCGGCATTGGTACGATAGATCGTTGTATGTCAAAATCCAGCCACCGTCGATCGGGAACTTGGACGCAACGATCATGCTATTCGATGGGGAGCCCGATCCGCGGGAGTACTCGTGGCGGGCGACCTGGTTTGCAGAGCATATCGAAGAGTCGACCTTAGCCTTTTTTGCCACGCCGTTTCACCAAGAAATGCTCGGCCCGGGAGTAGCCGTATCCACGTACGGTGGGGCGATGTTTTTGTATCCACCTCGGCCCATCGAAGATATCTGGTCTGATCCTAGGCTTGATTTCGCGGATACACTTGAGCAACGCCTCGTGGCGGCAGCGTGTATGCACACCGAGTCGCGTCACATCGCCTTGCTAAGCCATTCAGCACCTGGGTTAGCACTCAAGCAGATCGCCAAGCGATTCAAGCGAAAGTTAGTCCATGTGCCGTTGGCGCAATTTGCGGAATCGGTCGTTCAGCAATTGCGTATGTTTCATGTGCTCAATGGTAAGCACGTGAGAAGCTATGCGGCGCACTTTATTCGTAAAGCGTGACCTGATGGACTCACTGAGGTCTGGGATGGAAGCCTTGGATGCGGCCTCGCGGCGCGCTCCCTTGGACGTCGACGGGGAGGTCGAGCACGTGGGTGCCAGCGTTGCCTGCCGAGTCGACGGCATCGATTCGCAAGAAGACTCGTTCTGGAAGTGATGGGTCCGCGGTCCAAACGAAGCGACCGTTGTTGCGGGCTCCTTGGGTGGCGGGGATCCAAGGTCCCTTGGGGGATTCCGCGTAGTAGATGGAGATGGGCCGTTCTGGGAAATGGTCGTCGATGGCCTGGTACTCGATGACGATCGTACCCGCCTCGGGGCCTTTTCCGCTGAGCGCGCTCAAGATCTTCGCTTTGGGGATAGCGGTATCGACCAGGATCCATGCGTCTGCTTTGTCGGTGGGCAAGGGTCTTCGGCTTGCCAATCCGTTGGCTCCGACAATGACCATTTTGAATCCGAACAATCCTTCAGAGGCGACTTCGATGTCAAAAGGGCTTTCGCGATCCGGGTCGGTGCCCCAGCGTTCCCAGGTGATCCCATGGTCGGTCGTTCCCCAAAGTTCGATGTTCGCGATCGGGGCTCCGGGATCGTTATCGATGGCGTAATCGAGGCTGAAGGCCCGGCTACTGCAATGCATAGGTTCGATCCCATGGGGCTTGCTCGTGGGAGAAATAAGTGTGTTTCCGGATGGAGGATTCGCCAATGAAACGCTATTCGTCGGTAGGCTAGCCGAAGGGCCCGATGGTAGGGACTCGGGGTTCGATGGAAATCCAGGCCGCGGTGATTCAAAAGTTGGGAATGATGACTTGGGAGTATCCGCGATGCTGACAAGGTCCGTTGGGGGAGAGGAGACTTTCAATTCTGAAGGATTGATCGGTGTCACTTCGCGGGTATTCGGCGCTACTTCGCGGATGGCGGATTGGATCGAGGAGGCTGGAGTCCTCAGCGTCGATCGCTCCGAGGGGTTATTGCCAATCTCAAGTTGCGGAGAGGTTTGCCCCGCTATGGGATTGCTTGGAGGATTGAGGAGCATTTCGGTAGGGCCGTTGTTCGTCGGGACGATGAGCGATTGGCTGCTCTGGGTTGGAAAGCGTCTTGCAAGTCCGGAGCCAATTGGGGGTGATGCATCCTCGGCCCCTTTGTTGCTCGCTAGTTTCATGCTTGTTGGATTAGCTGCTGAGCGGGGCAGTCGTGGCATGCGTGTAAGTTCGATGGTGTTGCCGGCAGCATCGCGACCGGTGACTCGCACCATCAATTGCATTGCATGGGCGGGGATCGACCACGTGCCAAATCCTATCCACTCTCCTGCGGCAACACCGCGTTCGAGTTCCACCGGGATTTCTCGCCACGCCGGGTCGGAGTCGGTGTGGTATTCCATTCGAATTGAGGATGTATCCAGTGATGCATCCACCATCCGAAACTCACCTTGCAATCCACCGCGTGGATCCATATCGACGAGGAGTTCGCCGGTAGGTTTATTGGTATCGACTACGATCAAGAGTGGTGCACCAGGATTGTCGAATGCGACTCCATTGCGATCCAGTGTTTTCAGGCGGAAGAGGTATTCCCCATCCTTTGTCGCGTGAAAATTGAATTGCTTCGTCCTGACATCTCCTCGCGTGTATAGCGTCCAGTTACGGCCTTGATCCTCAGACAGTTCCAGCTGAATCTCAGCGGGGACTTCACCAGCAACATCGACTTGAAAGGGGATAATGAGGTCTTGGCGTGGCCAGTAGATCGGTTGCGGGCTGTCGCGATCCCGCATAGGAACTTGGCCGAGCGCAACGCTGTGGCTTACCAAGCCGCCACAAACCAAAAGTCCCAGCTTCGTATATACACTCATAAAGGAAGTCTTATCCCGTGAGTCGAATTGCAACGCAATCCTCTCCCTGAAAACGTATCGCCGAAAAGTTATCGCCGAACAGTTATCCCTATAAACCGTACTCGGTGGTGCATCCGGATGGATTCCGTCCGCTAGCGTTGGACTGGGCCGGCGACGTCGGATGCAACTCGCTCGGCGGGTGTCCCCACCATCTGAGAGTATGCCTCACAGTTGCGAGCGAATTCTTCGCAATTCGCTCTCGTTGAAAAAAGAAAGACCCGACCTGTCCGCTTTTCGATAAATCCGAACTCGCAGTTACCGTCTACCCAATCACCCGTCTTGGCAAACTCAACGAGGTCGCACCCGCTTAACGCTGGTGCGTATCGATCTGGGTTGGCCAGCAGCGCTGTTCTCGCTTGTTCCGACTCGCAGTGGTAGATGCGACCGCGATGGCGTACTGCGAATTGAGGGTTACCTCGAGCCCACGGGGATGTCGCACCGTTGGGATTGGGGTTTCGGATCGCGTTTTGAAGTGCGACGGGGCAATAACCGTTCAAACCTGGGGCTTGAGTGAGTAGTGCGATTTGCCCACCGGTCGAATCATTCCCTGAGGGTGCTTGTGGCGGCGTGATCGGTGGTTGGCCACCAACCGGTGGCACCGAAGTGGTGCCAGCCACCGATGGCCCAGTAACAGTTGGAGCCGTAACCGTTGGGGTAACAACCGAGGGAGTTGCTCCAGTGGGAGCAGCAACCGATTGAGTAGTCGCGACTGGTATTGCTGCGATAATGTTTGCCGCAATGGGTGTTGCTGGTGGGATGGGTACTGATGCGGTTGGATTGGGGGCGGTTGGAGCGGGTTGGTTCGCGTAAGGATTGGATACCGCGCGAGGGCCAATTGGTTGGTTGTTCGGCGTCAATTCCGATGGGGTTCCTGGATCGTTGGATCCGGTGAGGGAGACTTTGACGGTGGTGTTTGTACCGTGGCCATCGGTGGTCTTTTGGGGGCCATCAGTGGTCTTTTGGGGGCCATCGGTAGTCCATTGGGAGGATTTCGCAACAACAGGGTTTTTTGGTGCAGTGCCGTTGCCGGGGATTCCAGACCGCGAGGCGTGGCTCATGTCTGCCAGTCGACGGTCTTGGCGATGTTCGCGAGCCTCTGCAATGCTTCGCTGTTCTAGGTTCCAATCGCGATTTCGAAGGGCCACGCGTTCCAGCGTTTTTTCGAAGACGGTTGGGTCTTGGTTGCTCGTGCCGCGATAGATCTCGTCTCCGTTCGGGAAGAGGTAGACATCGGTCGGCCAGCGGTTTACTTTGTAACTCTCACGGGAAGCGCGATCTTTTTCCGCATTGATACGGACAGGGATCACGTTGGCATGCATCGCCTGAATCAGTCCTTGGTCCTTAAATGCTTTCTTTTCAAGCAACCTGCAAGGAGGGCAATTATCACCGTAGAAATGGATCAAAATTGGTTTGTTCGAGATTCGGGCGGCTTGGAACGCATCTTCGAGGCTCTCGGTCCATTGGATTTCCCGGTTACTGCGAAGTGCGGCTCCCGGACCTGCAGCTTGAAGCACGTTCGCTAGTGGGTTCCAATCGGTGGCCGTTCCCCAAAGCAAACCGAGGGTGATCAAGGCGAATCCCGACAGGTTTTTCATGATTGTTCGAACCATCGCCGCACTTATTCCAAGAAGCTATGGTCGGTTGGAGCGCAGGATCTCCGCATCAGCGCTATCCAACCGGGACCGTAATCATCGCATCGGTTGCAACGGTTGTCCGGGTGAATCCGTTTAGGGAAAATCGGGAAAAAAAAAGGGGGAATAACCATCGTTCCCCCAATCGAGCTTGACAGAGCAAGCTTTAGCGGTACTATTGCTGGAGTTGGTGAGGGACGGCTTTCGTCTCAACGCGTGAGCCACAAAGGTTTGTGGCGCGTGACGCACTCTACCACCATGTAGGCGCCAACATTTGATTCGGCCAGTTCATTTGGCAGTGGAGTTCTCTCCCGTTTCCTGATGTGACCAGGGTTTTCCAAGAAGTATCACCGGGGTCATTGGTCAGTTTGCCTTTCGTCGTTGTCGATTCCGTCGATGGTTCCGCGATCTTGGTGATGGGTTCCCTTCCCTTCGTTGGATTTCCCCGTCGCGGCAAACAAGCAATTCAGGAAGCGATTGCTGCCATAACAGCCCTCTCCTCAGCGGAATGCTGCGAAGCGAGGTGGGCCCAGGCAATTTCGGGTAATTTCAAGCCCTTTCACTTTCATCTAAACAACCTTTTATCCGCTCCCATTGGCTGTGGTTGAATCGCGCAGTTGCTGATTCGAACAGTTTCCAGGTGGGCCGATTCCTTTCACGACATTCTGCTGGATTTGCGTATTTATGCCTAAGAAGAAGCGATTTCGTTCTCGCATCCATGGTGACGATGTAGGCTCCTCGGGTGGGGGTGGGCCCCGACCTCGAGTTCGACGGCCTCGTCGGCGACATGGGCCTGGTTACCAACAAGCGTTCGGTCGTGATGACGAATCGCCAGCCCAGGACGAAAATGCCTCGGCCGAACCAGAGTTGGACGAAGAGGGGAATCCGATTCCTCGAACGGAACAACAACCTCAAGAAGAACCGGGCGTTGAGTTCTTCGGGATGCTCGAAATGCATCCCAACGGATACGGCTTTCTCCGATCGCCAGAGAATAACTACTCCCGAGAGCGTTCCGATCCATTTGTCCCTGGAACGATGATCGAAAAGTTTCGCTTGCGCCAAGGTCTTAAGATCCGCGCGATGATGCAACAAACACGCCGATCGCAAGGTCCACGCGTCCGCGAGATTATCGATGTTGAGGGGATGAAACCGGAGGATTACGCCTCGGTGAAGACCTTCGATACATTAACGCCGATCAACCCTGAAAAGTGGTTGCGGCTCGAAGTTGGCCAGCAACCGATCACCAATCGTGTGATCGATTTGCTCGCACCACTCGGTCGCGGCCAGCGTGCTTTGATCGTCGCACCCCCGCGTTCTGGCAAGACGATCATGCTGCAAAATATCTCGCGGGGAATCGCAGAGAACTATCCCGATGTAGAACTCATCGTTCTGCTGATCGACGAGCGTCCGGAAGAAGTCACCGATATGCGTCGCAGTGTGACGCGTGGTGAAGTCATCGCAAGTAGCCTGGATGAAGATGTGGATTCGCACGTACGACTGAGCCAATTGGTCGTCGATCGTTGCCGTCGCCTCGCGGAGATGGGCAAGGACGTTTTCTTGCTGATGGACTCGATCACTCGATTGGCTCGCGCTTTCAACAAGTGGGTGGGTAACTCAGGTCCAACGATGTCCGGCGGTGTGAACATCAAGGCGATGGATATCCCCAAGAAGCTCTTCGCGACCGCTCGGGCGTTTGCCGAGGGGGGGTCGCTCACGATCGTCGGTACGGCGCTCGTCGATACCGGATCGCGAATGGATGAGTTGATCTTCCAAGAGTTCAAGGGTACTGGAAACATGGAATTGGTACTCGATCGTAAACTCGCTGATCGGCGTGTTTGGCCTGCGATCGATATCACTCAGTCAGGTACTCGTCGTGAGGAACTGCTTCACGACCCCGAAACCTACCATGCAGTGACGATGATTCGACGAACCCTCAACTCGATGAATCCCGTCGATGCGATGGAGCAACTCACCAAACAGTTGAGCCGCTTTCAAAGCAACCAAGAGTTCCTCAAGCTAATCGCAAACGCGAAAATCTTGGACTAGCCAGCCATAGGCTCGCGCTGTGCCTTCTCAATCCAATCAACGATTTCCGAAACAAGCTCGAATCACGCATCAACGTGATTTCGAGCTTGTTTTTCGTTCAGGCAGTGTTGCTGCGGACAATGTCCTTGTGGTTCATGCCATCCGAGCAGAATCAGGACGTTCCCGACTCGGAATTTCCATCTCGCGACGTGTCGGAAACGCAGTCGTCCGGAACCGATGGAAGCGTCTCATCCGAGAAGCCTTTCGATGCCAACAAGACGCACTGCCGGCAGGATTGGATTTGATCATTCGCCCCAAACGAGGTGCAGTCCCCGATCATGAGGCGATTCGACGCTCTGTCGTTTATCTCAGCAAGAAACTTGATGACCGGCGATTACCGACCAAGTAGCGACGAATGAAGATCGATCATCCTCGATTGATTTCGTTCACAATCACGAGAACATCGAGAGGGTCGAGCCAACCGTCACGGGTCGAGTCGACGAAGGGCAATCCAGCATCGAGGACAGGATCGAGTTGCCGTGAGCCTTTGCGATTGATCTCATTGATGACGATCAAGACATCCAAAGGATCCATTCTTCCCGAATTGTCGACATCGAACGGGTTTGCAGGGTTCGTCCATGGTGCTGGATCGGAGTCGCGGATGTTAAAGACCAGAGTATCAGCCACCATTCCGGTCCCCGATGCTCGCAGCGTGACCATTCGAAAGGCTTGAGGCAACGTGTCGTCGATCACACTTACGGGAAATTCAACACGCAACGAGCTGGCTGGGATCTGGACCGAACTTGGGAAATTCAATACACCATCGGTCGATGCAGACAGACGGATCGTGACGCCCCCGGCAGGGGCCGGGGACCGGATCGAAACCGATGCTGTTGTCGATCGAAGGTCGGGGATGTCTTCATGCAAGTCTGTTCGAACCGCGGCAAGTTCGATGGGTTGGTAGTCGGTAACCAAAAGGGTTGTATCGATCGATTGGTAAAGAGCCGCGATGGCGGCGAAGCGAATCGTTTGATCTCCATCCCAAAATGCATCATCCACAGCGGATATCCCCGCAGTTGTGCTTGCCGAGGCCGCCGGAATAGTGACGCTCGCCGGCACGGTGGCCTCGGTGGTGTCGCTGCTGGTCAACTGCACAGTGAGTGGATTAGCGTTGTCGGTGTTCGAACGCGTTACGGTGAGGAGTGCCGCTCCAGCCCCTGCTGCTTCCGAAATGGAGGTGCGATTGAGGGACAAACGGATGGTTTCAAAATCGGTCACGTTTACTTCTATCGAGTTGCTTTTCAGTGTTCCGACAGAAGCGGATAGCAAAGCGCGGATGGTCCCATCGAGGAGTGTATCATCGACCGCGGTGACGTCGACGCTCGCCTTGGAACTTCCAGCAGCAATCGTAACCTTTGCCGGGACGGTGACTTCGGTCGTATCGCTGCTGCTGAGGAGAGCATCCAAGGACACAGCGTTGTTGAAACCGATCCGTTCCACCGTGAGTGTTGCGATGCCAGCACCACTATTTTCGGGAAACGTGTTTTTAGAGATCGTAACTATGAGTTGTTGTGGCACCGATACGACGACTTGGAAAGACTGGTTCGCAAAGCCGCCGTCATCGTCGGTGATTCGAAGGGACACCGTGTAAGTGCCCGGCGCAGTATACGTATGTGCACCATCGAAGAAGCCCGCCGTTGGTTGGGTCGAGGATCCTGTTGTGGTAATCGTTGCGTTCCCCGTTTCGACCGTAGACCCATCTCCCCAATCGATTCGGTAGGTAAACGTTTCGCTTTTGGGTGGATTGGTGTTCGGTGTTCCGAAGCCTAGGTCCGTAAATTTTCCGACCTGCGACAAACTTAAGACTTGGCCAGCGATCGCGGTTGCGTTGGGTGGGGTGAGCAGGACTGGATTGGCGTTCGTGATCGTTGCTGGTAACGAAACTGTTTTGGAGCCGAGTTGCGAACCCTTGAGCTTTATCTGTCCGGGATAATTACCATTGTCCCCGAACACATGGTTTCCTGTAACTCGGATGGAGGGTGTGATGAGTTGCCAACCGGCATCCTTCAAAGTTGCTAGATCGAGTTTGGTTGGAAACAATCGTTCCCCCGAGTTCAGCACGGGGACCATAGTGGGGCGTTGCCCATCGAAAGTGATGGTGTTGGCGAAATGATCAGAATCGCTTAGCGGAACGGAGGCGCCGTAGGTTGCCATGGCGTTGGTGCCGATGAATTTTCCGTTGGAAACTTTGTTGTCCCAGCTTGCAGTTGAACCGAATCCTAAAATATGAATGAACTCATGCACAGCGACTGAGAGAAAGTCGAGTTGTTGGGAATTGAGACTGGAAGGATCGGTGCCAAAATACCACTGCTTGCTCGTATCGAATGCGATCGAGCCACCCCAGGGGCCAACATCCGTTGCAGGGGATGCGAGTGCACCGGGGTTACCTCGAGTTTGCACGGTGTCGATGAATGATTGCCGACTGGACTGCACAAAGTAACCACCTCGGTCTCCGTTGCCACTTTCGATGCTACCGAGTGATCTCGCCCCTGCAAAGATGAAAAGTTCATTGGCGTTGATGGTCATGTTTCGACGTGTTGCATCTACCCCCGTCGCAGGGTTCTTAAACTTTGCATCCCAAATGTCGGTACCTACTGGCTGGATGGCAGTGAGGGTGTCGTTGAACTTGCTAGCTACTAGGTCCGCAGCCGCTTGCAAAAGCAGTCGTCGATCGTTGCTGTTGAAGAAACCCGATTGGTCATACGAGTAGTCCAGTTTGACTTTGACGCTGCCTACCGCCGGAGGATTAAGCAGCGTCGCAACACTGCTTGTGCCATCCCCCCAGTCGATCGTGCCTGAAATAGTCCCCAGCAAGCCAGAAGTATCGACGTTTTGGTCGACCGCGAAGGTTTGGCCCTCTGCGGTCATCGTCAATCGGCTCTCCAGCAATTCCAGCAGGAGCGGGCGACGCGATCGATAGAATTTGGAATTTCGGTCTGCAGGCCCCATGCACTAACTCCGAGTTCAAACCATGGGTTCGATGTTTCTCATGCATTCTAGCAGTTGCGAGTGGTCCTGGTGTGTTGAGGTACTCGAGAACTGGGAGTCGATCGCACGATTTTAATGTCGTAGGAATCTAAGATTTTGACTGCGACTGGATCCGTTCTTCCCAGTGGAGCAATGCATCTGCGGTATGGCTGCGATTTGGGAGCAAGTAGTGGGGTGGCTCCGGCTCACGCACTATGACGCCGGTATCTGCGGCGAGGGACTCGTCCGATTTGCCAGCTATCTTCTTTCGTGTTGTTTTCTTTGTCGGCTTGGGTGAGTCGGAGGGGGAAGGTAGTTTTTGGGGTTGGGCATTGCGTACCATCTCGCTCGGGGGGCCGGCGAACACCAAGTGGCCTCCTAATTTGCCGGCTTCGGGGCCAAGGTCGATCACCCAATCGGCCATCCGGATGACTTCTAAGTTGTGTTCGATGATGACGACTGTATTCCCAGCATGGACCAACCGATCGAGGACGATCATGAGTTTATTGATGTCATCGAAGTGCAAGCCGGTTGTCGGTTCATCCAGCAGGTAAAGCGTGCGACCGGTTGCGGGACGGCACAGTTCGGCAGCGAGTTTCACGCGTTGGGCTTCGCCGCCGCTCAGGGTCGGCGCGCTTTGGCCAAGGGCTACGTAATCGAGACCAACATCGCACAGGACACTTAGCATTTGATGAATCTTTGGCAGCTCGCTCATCAAATCGCGAACTTGTCCGATCGACATGTTAAGTACATCGTTGATCGAATAGCCACGGTATTTCACCGCTAGGACTTCTTCGGTGTACCTGCGTCCATTGCATGCATCGCATTGGATCCAGACATCGGGTAGGAAGTGCATTTGGATACAGAGTTGTCCGGCCCCTTCGCATTTTTCGCAGCGGCCAGCCCCAACGTTGAAGCTAAAGCTGCTGGGGGAGAGTCCCCTAAGCTTGGCTTCAGGTAGTTTTGCGAAAAGTTGCCGAATCCAATCGAACACACCGGTATACGTCGCAGGGTTGCTGGTTGGAGAGTGTCCAAGTGGAGATTGATCGACTTGGAGAACCTTGTTGACTTGCTCGATGCCTTCAATGGCTCGATGGGGGCCGGCTTGCAAGTCGGCGCGGTGGAGTTTTCGGGCCAGCGCTGGGTAGAGGATACTATTGATCAGGCTGCTTTTGCCACTTCCGCTCGGGCCAGTGACTGCGGTCAAGCATCCCAGTGGCAAGGAGACATCGATGTGCTTGAGCGTGTTGGCTGCAGCTCCGCGCACGGTTAGCCAGCCGATGGAATCCTCGACAAACTCTGTCCAGTCGTTGACGGGGCCTCGTTCCGGTCGCACGATGCGAAGTCGACGTTGGTTGGGTATCTCGATCTGTTTATTCCCGTTCAGGTATGGGCCGGTAATCGACTGCGGATTTTTGCTAAGGGTGGTGGCGTTACCTGCGGCGACCACCGTTCCACCGTACGGGCCGGAGCCAGGTCCGAAATCCCGGATTGTATCGCTGTTGGCGATAACATCACGATCGTGTTCGACGACCAAAAGGGTATTCCCTAGATCGCGCAGTCGATGCATCGCAGCGATCAAGCGTTGGTTGTCGCGGGGGTGCAGTCCTATGGTGGGCTCATCGAGGACATAGAGGACACCGCAGAGTCCGCTCCCGAGTTGGCTGGCCAATCGGATGCGCTGCGATTCGCCACCCGATAACGTATTTGCGGATCGATCGAGCGTGAGATATTCGAGGCCCACATCGACGAGGAACTGCATGCGTTGGAGGATTTCGCGGAGCAGTTCACCAGCTATTTTTTGCTCTGGTGCCGACAGTTTCCATGAAGCGCAGCAACGCAGCAATTCACCGATTGGCATTTGAACTACGTCCGCGATGCGCAGGCCGCGAAAGCGAGTTTTTGCAGCTTCAGCTCGCACCCGCGATCCATCGCAAGCG
>VGZN01000042.1 GCA_016872635.1 Planctomycetota bacterium
TGTGTCCGCTCACGAGCAACCCGCGTGCCAACAGAATTGTTTTTTATCGCAAGCCCCTTCTGCCTATAGACTTGCGATGTTTTCCTGAGCGAAGACAAGGCCAGCACCTGCCAAAAAGAGCGGATGGCGCGGCGCGGTGATAAGAGTTTTCGAGTTCCAAGAAAGGAGACAGGCCACGTTCATGCGACTGCCCCAGGCACTAGACCTCCGACTGCCAGCGGTACTGCGCTCGCTCGACCCGCCAAGCGGCAACGGCGAGTAGGACTGCGGAACCCATCAACAAGCACGAGATATGGATCCAACTGGACGTCTGCGACGCAATCATTTCCGGGTTCTCCAGAAAATCGACCATCGGAAGTTCAAGCCACTGGAAATAGAGAGAACGTAGCCGGAACGCGACCGTAAACTTGTTAATCACCGCCGGAATCCAACCGAGAACGACTTCGACGAGCACCGTGTAGGTAAACGCGAGCACCATCGCGCGGCGCTGGAACATAACCCCGATGAAGGCAAATAGCGCCCCGTGCGCGATGGACGACAGGATACATAACGCCACGAGAGCCAGCCAGTTGTAGAAAGGGGCCGCGAGATTGAGCATGGGGACCGCGAGCGTGGAGGCGACAGCGCCGCACGATGAAGTCCAAAGAACGGCGATTACGTATTTACCAAGCAACATGGCTTGACGGCCTCCCGGCCTGACGATGCTATAAATCCAGCTTTGGCTTTCAAGTTCCGAGTTCACGATCGGAGTCGCCCAGAGAAGCATCCCCAGCATGGTGATGGCTTGCGGCATCAGCACGTAGAGCATCCATGCGAAGGCCATTTGGATATTTGGATCGTCGCTGAGGGAACCCCGCAATTGGTAAGCCACGGTAACGGTGAGCGCAACGGGAATGGCGATCATGAATACCCAGAGAGCAATTCTCCAAGGGGTAATCGTTCGGCGAAATTCGTACGCGATCACTCCTGCCACGGCATGGTATCGCTGGACCAGAAGTGGCGAGATGGACTGGTGGAGCGGAGCGAGGACACTGCCTCGCGGATGCGGGATAGGATTCACGAGGTAGCTCCGGAGAGTTGATACGCGCGTTCGCCGCGATGTTTTGAAACCAGTAATCGAAATAGAGTGCTGATATCGCCATCGCTACCCGTCAAGCGCTCGATGGTGATTGGGTGCTCGCCATTGGACCATTGTGCAAGGCATTGATAGAGTTCGAGTGGGCGATCCGCGGTGATGATCAGTTGGTTGCATGCAGCAGTGCGATGCAGTGCACGTACCCAAGGCTGACCGCTGAGTTTCGAGGCGAGTCGATCGCGGTCCGGCGACTCCAAGATGATGTCTTGAGGGAGATCCGCAAGCAACCGTCGCAACTCACCCGCAGTGCCACTGGCAAGCAGCCTGCCGCCGAAGATCAGCATGAACGACTGGGTGATTTGCTCTACCTCATGAAGGACGTGGCTAGCCAAAAGCAAGCTTTTTCCTTGGTTTTTCCACGCGATGAGCATCTCAGTCATCTGGTGCCTACCGATAGGATCCAGGCCGTTGAATGGTTCATCGAGAATGAGCAACTCCGGGTCATGCGAGATCGCCTGGGCCAATTTGCATCGCTGCCGCATACCTAGTGAAAACGTATTGATGGCGCGATGCTGAGCTTCAGCCAGCCCCACGAACTCGAGTGTTTCATCGACTCGCGCGATCGCTTGTTTGGTCGACAAACCGATCAGTTGTAATTGCAGCTTCAACCATTGCCTGGGTGTAACACCGTGCACTAGCAAGTCTGCCGCCGGGCAAAGGCCAATCTGTCGCATGACCTGACGCGATCGACGAGGGTCTTTTCCGAATACCTTGACATGCCCCAAGGTTGGGCTGAGAGAACCTGTGACCAGACCAATCAACGTGGATTTGCCGGCACCATTTGGTCCAACGAGCGCATAGGCACCACGAGGTAGATCCAAGTGAATATCGTTTACTCCGAGGACCGTACCGTACATCAGCGATGCATGCTGGAGTTCGACCAGGGGTATACGGCTATCGAGCGTTTCGAGGTCTGCTCGTTGCTTGTGGGGTGAATGCTCGTGGGGTGAATGCTCGTAGGGTGAAGCTGTCGTCATCACTGGTTCATTTCAAGGTCAAAACAGGATTGATATATGAATGACGCTTCTGGTCCTTTGGGTCACCTGACTCGGTAGCGCGGTCGATGGAGGTTGCTATGAGGTCCAACTAGGCCTTGAGCATTCCAGCAACGCGGCGGTAGGCGATGGTGTAACCTATGATGGAAACAGCTGCGAGCAACACCCACGGACTCCATGCAGAGGCTTCTTTGGGAATGAGCCCAAAGATTTGCTGCTGGACGTTGCCGAGCGTATCGTAAGGGGACAAAAGCATCCACGAAGTGAAGCTCTCCAACTCTTCCATGCGCATCCGACGCCCTCGCGGCCCGAACCCTCCATTTCGAGCTTGTTCGGCCGCCCAGAGGATGCGAAACGCTATGCTTCCGAGGACCCAAATGGCGAACCACGCGAAGCCTGCAAATCGACTTTCTTGAGTCAAGCTTGACAGAGCCAGAGCCACCGCGGTCGTCGGTAGAATGAGGACCAACGCAGCCGCCAGAATCCGCAAAGGGAGGTCCCATGTATGCGAAATGGCCCAAGGATCTGTCGACAGGAACAACCCTACGATATAGACCAGCAAAGCGGGTACTGCCGACATCATGAACAGTAAAAAATAGACAACACCTGCCTTGCCGAGGACGTACTCCAGGGGTGTCAGTGGTCGCGACAAGTACAGCAAATACCCGCGACTTCGCAGATCGTAGCTGATGAGCCGAGGGGCTACGAGCCCGATCAATACAATCATACCAATCGATTGCGGGTAGCGCAGCAATCCAAAAAGGACGTACGACCAGGAGAAATGCCTTAGTGTCTCCGGCTCGTCCAGGACCTTGGCCAAATCGATTTCTCTCGCTTTTGCAGCTTGCTTCACCGCAGGGGAACGGAACGTACCTTGGAGCACAGACCGAGCCTGGGGCCGCTCGATCGTTTGCTCGAACGTTCCAACGATGAACGCCGCAACAGCCGCTGGAACCACCATGAACAGCAGCACTCGCTTGAGCCAAGTCCCTTGCCAGACCAAGTGAATGCCAGTGCTCGCGACAATCGCTGCACGGGTCCACCGAGGAGTTCGCTGCCCCTCCCAGTTGCGATAACCAACATCGAGAATCGGCATGGCAGGTTCACTTGTACTCCGGTAAAGATACGTTGTTGCCAATCGCTGTCGGGTCGCCAGTATTCAATCGCCCAGAATCTCGGATGGCATCGAGGAAGGCTTGCTCGAGAGAATTACGAGCTCGATCGATCCTATGGATAGAAATCCCTGTTTCGCAGCTGGTGCTCCATATCCGCTTTAAGATTTCAGGGCCATCACCAAGAACCTGAATCTCGGTTTCGCCAGTGCGTCGAGATTGGACTCCAACCTGGGCGAGTGCAGCCATGAATCGCTCCGCGTCAGAGATGAGCCCGACCTGCAATCCCGCTTGGGTCGGCTGTTGCAACCGGGCGAGGGTATCAACTAATCGGATCTCACCTTTGGCAAGGATCACCACGTGATCGCAAACCCTTTGGACGTCATGGAGAATGTGCGTTGAAAGAAGTATGGATTTCCCCTTTTCCTTTGCCAATGTATCGATTCGGCTGAGGAACTGCTCACGCTGCGATGGATCGAGGCCTGTCGTTGGTTCATCGAGGATCAACCATTGCGGATCGTGAACAAGGGCTTGTGCGAATTTCAACTTCTGTCGCATGCCTATCGAATACGTCTCCACGTTCCGATACCGTTCTTGGTCGAGATCGCAAAGATCGGCGACTTCATGCGATCGTCTCAAGGCTTCGGTGCGGTGCAATCCAGAAAGCCTCGCCATCATCTGAATCGATTCAATACCTTGGAGGCCTTGGAGGTAGCAGTCATCCTCGGGCAAGTATCCGATCTGATCTCGCAAGGCCCTTGATTGCTCAGGCCATGAAAACTGCAGAATGCGACCCCGTCCCGAGTCGACCGAGACCAAACCGAGGATCGCTTTGATCAATGTGCTTTTTCCGGAACCATTCGGCCCAAGCAATCCAACCACACCTGGCGGGAGCGTCAAGTTGATGTTTCGGAGCACACGGTGCACACGATAGCTTTTGTGGATCCCTTCCACTTCGAGGATGGGTTCGAGGGATTGGATGAGTTCGCTCCTTTCGAGCACAAGACGGATTTAGGAGGCTAACCACAAATTGGCAATCTAAAACGTGGCTGGATACAGGTACGTTAAATATCTTACCCTAGTCCAATGATACTCTGCGGATTCCCCATGGGTGGGATCGCTCGTGTGCTTAGTTTACGTGAACGATCGTCGAATCAGGGGGAAGGCACCTTGGTTTTTCGGGATCGGTTCGTTTAGATCTTTTGGATTCACGAGCCGAAGCAGGAAAAAAGAGCGAAGCTCGGAAGGGATGTTGGCGTTTGCGATCAATCCAAAGTGGCAACACTGCTACAATGTGTAGGTGCTCGTATTGGCGGTGCAAAGATTGGGTGTAGCCAAATTTTGAAATGCTCAGTATTTGAAATGCTCAGCAGTGGGTGAAATACGGTGTCCGCATACTCGGGCTTTGCGTCCGGGTACAAAACACTTCCTCGAGAAGCACGATACTCATTCTTCGTAAGGGGCCTTAGCGATCTTGGAAAAATCGATCAAAACGTCGATCGCACGCACAGCGTCTGCAGGATGGATTGGGTATGCCCGCGGCTTCCATCTGGTTGCTGCGTGGCTTTTAGTGTTCGGCGGATTGGCCCCCGATGGAGTTCACTCCCGAGCGATCGGACAATCCGCGACGGACGGCCTTCAGGGCGAAGTCCCATCGCCACTCCAAACAACCCAGCCAGAGCCAGCCCCCGAGGTTTTGCAAGCTCAGAAACAGCGCATTGAAGCGATGCGAGTAGCCTCACAAGCCACCGTCGGTGTTTTTGGGGTGGATGGCCAAGGTGGCGGGAGTGGTGTTTGTATCACACCCGATGGCTATGTCCTGACCAACTTTCACGTATCGAGCCCCTTCGGCCATCGCATGCGCTGCGGCCTCAACGATGGAAAGATGTATGAAGCAGTCGTCGCAGGCATTGATCCGACAGGTGATTTAGCGGTACTCAAAATGTACGGGCGGGAGGATTTTCCGGTCGCGAAGATTGGAGATAGCGACCGGGTGCGCGTCGGGCAATGGTGTTTTGCAGCTGGCAATCCTTTCGTTCTGGCGACTAACTTGCAGCCAACGGTTACCTACGGGCTAATCAGTGGTGTACGCCGCTATCAATATCCTGCCGGCACCATCCTCGAGTACAGCGACTGCATTCAAACCGACGCAGCGATCAATCCGGGGAATTCGGGAGGACCACTCTTCAACGCACAGGGAGAATTGATAGGGATCAATGGTCGCTGTTCGTTTGAAAAACGGGGACGAGTCAACGTCGGTGTTGGCTACGCGATCTCGATACGTCAAGCGATGAACTTCTTTTGGCATTTACGATCTGGCCGAGTCCTCGACCATGCGACTCTCGGTTTTACGGTAGCAACTGACGCCAAAGGGAAAGTCACCGTTTCCAATATATTGGAATCCAGTGATGCCTATCGTCGTGGCTTGCGGTACGGAGATGAGATTTTGAGGCTCGACGACCGGCAAATCGGCACGACAAATCAATTGAAAAATGTCACCGGGATTTTCCCGCCGCAGTGGCGAGTTGCACTCCGTTTTCGAAACGAAACGGACACCGTGGATACTGCTATCCGATTGCAAAACCTTCACTTGCCGAGCGAACTGGAGGAAATTGTAAAAGGGGAATCGAGCGAAGAACCCAGGGCCCCTCCGAAAAGCCCCCAACAAGAACCCGAGGATACCCCTAATCCCGAGTCCCCAGATACGGAACAACCCAAGCCTGGGGAACCTCCCAAAGGGGCCCCTCCAGGTAGAGGATTGCGTGGAAAAGAGGGTGCTTCACGCAAGGAGAAGGATTCACTTGCAGATCGCTACGAAACGAAGAGAGGCTTTAGCAACTACTACTTCAATCGAGTCGAACTCGACCGGATCGTCGCTCTTCAAAAGCCTCGC
Source organism: Planctomycetota bacterium (assembly GCA_016872635.1). GTDB lineage: Bacteria > Planctomycetota > Planctomycetia > Pirellulales > Pirellulaceae > JBKCUI01. Next base: position 6,136 of record VGZN01000042.1, read on the forward strand.
AATCAATGGCCCAAGTCCGATGAGGCCTGGGTGTTGTCGGGGACCGTTGTCGGTGAAACGACCAACGTGCAAACGCGAGTCACCGATGGAGTGATCGGTTTCACGCTCGGTGATAAAACGGAATCAGTGGATTCTAAGCGGGGGTGGACGCCATGGATTCAACAGCAGTCTCTCGTCTCGCTTGCGTTCGCTCTCCGCACGTGGCAGCAATGGCATCAGTCGGGACCTCGCATGATGGGTGAAGCCATCTACATCGGCCGAAGCCCACTTGTGGGACGAACCGGATTGTTTGATACGACGCGAATCACACTCGGAGAAGTCGACTCGGTGATTTACACTTCCCCGGAAACAGGGACCATCGAATGCATTGAACTTTTCACCGACAACCAATCCGATCCCGCCGAGATTTACTTTGAGAAAGTACAACGGAACGGTGGCCGAGAAATTCCCGAGCGAGTCCGCTTAGCCTTCGGATTGGAAACACGATTGGTCGTCGATATCGCGAGATCGGAATGGGAGCCAGGAACGGTGCTTGATTCTGGCAAAGAGGATGCAGGCAAAGAGAAGGGAGGGGACTGATCGTGAAGTTTCGCGTACCGATATTCCTTGCAGTAATCATTGCTGAGTTTTTGGCGAATGCCCCAATGCAATCTCTGGCGAGAGAGTCGTTTGGACCCGTCGACTCGGGCGCTGAACGAATCGACGCGAGTGAAGAATCCGACCTCGAGGTACTTCTGGGACGAGCGGAACGCTCGGTGGTCAAGCTTTATGGGGCGGGTGGCGCTCGCGGTTTAGAGAGCTACCAGAGCGGTGTAGTGGTCGGAGATGGGTCGTTGATCTTGACCAGTTGGAGCACCGTCCTCGACGTGGATAAGGTCCGCGTGGTGACGTTTGATGGTCGCCGGCTGGATGCGGAAATCGCTGGCGTGGATCCGCAGTGCGAATTGGCTTTATTGCGGGTGCCCAATTCGGGGCTTCTCGGATTCGAATTGGATCCTCAAAACATCGCCAAAATTGGGCAGCGTGTCTTTGCCATCACCAATCTGTTCGGGATTGCTGCGGGAAACGAAGCATGCAGTTCCCAAAAGGGAGTTGTGATGGCGATGTCTCCGTTGACGACGCGTAAAGGGGCCATGAAGACGTTGTACCAAGGCCGCGTCGTTGTGGTGGATGTGATGACCAACAATCCTGGGGCGACCGGCGGTGCATTGATCGATTTATCGGGCAGATTGGTAGGAATTGTAGGCAAAGAACTGCGCGATGAACAAGCCGGCATATGGCTCAACTATGCGCTGCCGATGGATGTAATTAAGAACTCGGTCGACCGAATCTTGTCTGGACAAGCCAACATGGCTGCAGCGAACACGCAAGCGGTCCCGCAACCCCATCGATTGAACGATCTGGGAATCGCGCTGATCCCAGACGTTATTCCAAAGACCCCCGCTTTTATCGATTGGGTTCGCGAAGACTCGATCGCGGCAAGGTCGGGACTCAAATCCAATGATCTTATTCTGCTCGTCAATGATTCTCGCGTCGATTCCAGAAAAGGTTTGGAACGTATCTTGTCCACGATCAACAGAGGCGATTCATTTGCTGTGCTCGTGCAAAGGGGCCAAGAGTTGATCAAGATTCAGGTACGACCATGATGCATAAGTTCGAAAATGGCAGGGTGAATTTACCGATGGACGATAGCCAACTCCATTCCGTGTCGGGAACCAACTGCTGCCGACCAAGCGTAGAAAACCCATCACACCGCGTGGCTCGGACGCAAAGCGTACGGAACACTCTCGGCCGATGGATTCAATCGTTGGGTTGGATGATTGGTCAAGGGACATTAGTGATGCCCGTTGCGATGCTGCCCGTCTCGATGCTAATCGTGGTCTCATTGCTCACAGGAATGCTTGACGCTGCTCCACCGCTGTCGGAACTCGAGCAAGCGGCCTTTCAAGCGGCGACACTTTACTCGCAGGATTCCGTGGTACAGGTAGAAACTTTTGGCGGTTCCGAGCTTGTGAATCAGCAGTTGGCTGCCACGGGCCCATCGACCGGCACGGTTCTATCGCCGGATGGATGGATCGTTACAAGCACGTTTCAGTTTCGTGGCCAGCCTGCATCGATCACCGTTGTTTTGCCTGATCAACAGCGCAAGCCCGCCAAATTGGTTGCACGAGACTTGAGCCGCGAACTGGCTTTGCTGAAGATCGACGTCGATAGTCCGCTCAAGCCAATTGCGGTAAGCGATCGATCGGGTTGGCAAGTCGGAGAATGGGTGATGGCCTTAGGCAAGACCTTTGACCCTCAGAGCGCGAGTTGCAGCGTCGGTATATTGAGCGCGACTGGGCGAGTATGGAACAAAGCGATCCAAACCGATGCAAAGATTTCCCCTCAGAATTACGGCGGTCCTGTTATCGATCTGCGAGGTCGAGCGATGGGCATCTTAACGCCGTTGAACCCTGGCATCGTGACCGAGGGAGAGGTCGAGCAGTGGTATGATTCCGGGATCGGCTTTGCCATCCCAATCCAAGATATCCTCGATCGACTGCCTCGCATGCAGCAAGGGGAAGACATCCACCCGGGGCGAATAGGCTTTCGTTGGCGAGGGAATAATGAGTACTCAGAGCCCGTGGTGCTGCAAGGAGTGACCCCTGGTTCTCCCGCGGCAAAGGCAGGGATCATGACCGGCGACAAGATCATCGCTCTGGGCAGCAGCCCAGAGCGACTGCAACCGATCGAGAACCATTCGCAGCTCAAGCATATTCTCGGTCCCCTGGATGCTGGACAGACGATGGCGATCGTCGTGGATCGCAAAGGGGAACGGAAATCGTTCGAGTGCCAATTGATCAAAGAACTGCCGACGTACCGCGAACCCTATCTAGGTGTATTGGTAGAGCCGATCCCCCTCGAAAAGAACGGTGCCAGCGGCACTGGGCCTCGAATCAGCGGTTTAATTCCTGAGTCGCCAGCCAAGGAATCGGGGCTTTCGGTGGGTGACGAGATTCTGGAGATAGGGGGAGAAGTTGTCGACACCGCTCATCCGATCGAATCCCGGTTGGCATCGAAAGACTATCGAGAGAGAGTCATCCTCAACGTTCGAGGTACAGACCAAACGGAACGAACGGTGGATCTGCAATTGAAATCGAGACCAGAGATCGACCTCGAATGGGATTATCGTCCGACGTTACCGGAGGCGGGCAAGATCGCTGATCCTAAGGATGCAAACCAAGGCAAAGAAACGAGCAAAGGGACCGTGCAATTGCCTCTTGGAGATGTCAAGAACAAAGCCTTTGCCATTGTTCCGACGAATTATCGACAAGACATTCCTCACGGATTGTTAGTTTTGTTTGGGGAAGCTGGCGTTCAGAATCAAACGCAGTGGTCGAATGCGTGGGATGTTTTCGTACGCGAGCATCGCTGGATCGTGGCGGTCGCACAATCGGCCGACGAAAAAGGCTGGTCGTTCGATGAGATCGAGATCGGACAAAGACTTCAATCGTACATGACCCAAAACTACAATATCGACCGGAGGCGGATTGCGTTCGGTGGTGTCGAATCCGGTTCGTTGCTCGCGTATATCACCACGGTTCAGAATCCCGAGTTGGTACGAGGGGTATGGTTGTGCAATCCAAAGCTTCCTCAGCAGATACGCATCCAACCGTGTGAGCCCTTCAAGGCGATTCAATTCTTCGTAAACGGCAAAGAGAAAACGCTCGATCGGTTTGTCGAGGTGGCGCGCGGGGCCGGTTATTCCGTACAACGTAGCAGTACCGAAGTCGAGGTTGCAAAGATCTCGGAATCCCCAGTGCTAGGTCCTCTTCAGAGATGGCTTCGATTATTAGAGGCTTACTGATGTTGAGCCCACGGTGGTTGGCATTTGGGATTGGAGTAACATTCCTGGTTTTGGGGCTGTCGATGCGATTTGCGCCAATGGTTTGGGATGGGCAACGTTGGCTGGCGTCGGATACGTTGGGCAAGGTCGGTTTGGTACTGATCTGCATGTGGTTGGCGTGGCCTGGATTGGAGGCGATTCGTCGCGCTCCGGGAGGCGCGATGCTCCTGGTTGCATGCACCGTAACAGTAGGATTGTTTCTTTACCAACGAAAGACGATTTGGATCACCGGACCATTCCTTTTGATCGCGATTGGGATAGCGTTGTTCCGTGGTTGGCTGGCCAATGCTAACCGACGTCGCTGATCTCGAGTGTCGCGCCATGCTTGGCGACAACTTGACGACGCAATTTCGCGTGCTCTGGCAAGTTCAAGAGTGGATCGGTCGCGATGATCTCGCACGCCATGGATCTCGCCAATTGCAGGATCTCGGAATCGCGAGAAAGATCCGCTATTCGGAGCGTTGGAAGGCCTGTTTGGCGGGTCCCGAGCAATTCACCGGGGCCTCGCAATTTAAGATCGAGCTCCGCAAGGGCAAAGCCGTCGTGATTGGAGGCGAACAATTTGAGACGCTCAAGCTCTTCACTCCCAATGTCCGCGCGAGGAAACAAGCACACATAGCCCGGGAAGCGACCTCGGCCAACGCGGCCTCGCAATTGATGGAGTTGGGCTAATCCCAATCGATCCGCGTCCAAGATTGTCATCACCGATGCATTGGGAACATCGATACCCACCTCGATGACCGTCGTAGCAACCAGGACTTGTATCTTGCCTGAGACAAAGTCGTCAATTTTTTGCTGCTTTTCGTCGCCGTCCATGCGACCATGCACCAAACCGACTCGCAATCCAGCAAGTGGGCCTTGGGAAAGGATTTCCCATTGCTGAATCGCGCCTACCGATTCTCCGGCGGCATCCTCGTCGCCGGTCGCTTCGACTCGAGGGGCAACCACAAATGCCTGTCGTCCCGAGTGGACTTGTTCCAAGACAAATTTCCACCATCGCTCTTGTTGGGCTGGCTCGGAAACATAGGTTTGAACGACGGATTGTCCGGGAGGTCGCTGCCGCAGGATGGAGACATCGAGGTCTCCGAAAACGGTCATTGCAAGTGTGCGAGGTATCGGTGTAGCGGTCATCACTAGATAGTGAGGAACCGTGCGGGATTTTCTTAAGCTAGCCCGTTGCTCGACCCCAAAACGGTGCTGCTCATCGATCACGAGTAGCCCCAACTTCGCAAATTCTACATGTTCACTGATAAGGGCTTGCGTACCAACCACGATATCGACCGTTCCAATCGCTATCCGCTGAAGCAGCTCCCGCTTATCCTTGCCCGAAATCGAACCGACGAGAAGCTCAATCATCACTTTGCTGTTTTTGAGTTGCTCGCATAGCTTTCGATGATGCTGCCTGGCGAGCAGTTCCGTCGGAACCATCATGGCGGCTTGATAATGATTCGCGACTGCGCTGAGCATGGCGTATTGAGCGAGGGCTGTTTTGCCGGTACCGACGTCTCCTTGGATCAAACGATTCATCGGTATTTCACGAGCCATATCGCGACGAATATCCTCGATAGCCAGCGTTTGATCACTCGTCAAATCGAATGGGAAGCGTTTGAGGATCCTTGCATGTACCATAGCGTTCGAAGGGATGTTCGGTGCAGGTTTCGAGTACTGCGTTTGGTAGCGATGCATCGCAAGTGCCAACTGAAGCACGAAGAGTTCTTGGAAGATAAATCGCAAGCGAGCATCGTGGGCTTCGACCATGGTCTCCGGTTGGTGAATCATTCGGAGCGCATCATGAATCGATAGCAGTTTTGGAGGGGCAGTGGTAGCGACATCACCATCGAACAAAGGCAACCCCACCCAAGATGGTTCCGAGGTTGGCGAGGCTGATTGGTTGGAGATCGAAGCTTTGGACGCAGAGAGCATCGAAGCGAGTTTCTGCGCGGCGCGTTCGCGCACCTCCAGCGGCAACGCTTCCTCGACGTGTTCGATCAATGGCATGACAGCAGCGATGGACTGTACTACGTTACGCTGCTGAAGTCCCTCCGTCAGTGGGTAGATCGGGATCGGTTTCGCGGGCGGTGGCTCTTCGCCCTCGGCCAGAAGAAGAACCTCGGGGTGTCGCATTTGTGATGCGACACCACTCGATTTGATCACACCCGTTGCCAAAACGCGCCTACCGATTGAAAATTGCTCGCGACGGAACGGTTGGTTGTACCAAACGCACCGAAGGTATCCGCCTCCCTCGATTTCGAGCAGAACGCCGACGGAACTGCGGCCATCAAAGCCGAATCGCGAATCCATATCGATCACCGTGCCGAGCACGCAGGCTCGCGTATTCTCGGTCAACTCAAGGGTTGTGTTCCAAGGCTGTACGTCCTGGTAGGTCCTGGGGAAGAAAAAAAGCAAATCGATGGCGCGGCGAAGCCCTAAACGCTCCAGGAGGCTAGCTTTCTGCGCGCCGATCCCAGGAACGAGTTGCAATGGCGTCTTGCTGTCAATTCCACTCGGCGAAGCCATTTACAAGGTTACTGCTGAATCGAAGGGGGTATAGTTGCCAGTTTGGTGCATCCGGGGATAATGTAGGCTGGTTTGGACTCGTTTGCTCAAAGGAGTGTTTCTCGCGTGTACGTCGCAGCATCCACTGGTTGTTTCCCGGAACTTTCATTTCCCGAAGTGATCGAGATTCTTAATGATCTCGAGTTCACCGCAGTTGAAATCGTCCTCGATGACGGCGGACAGCAACTGACCGCTTCGCAGTTGGTCGACGACTTCGAGGAGTCGCTTCGGCTGATCCGAGATACCCACCGCCTCGATATCTGCAGTTATAACGTCAAGATCGAAGGGGAGGGGGAGCAGTACTACACTCGTTTCGAAAAAGTGTGTGACCTGGCCAAAGCCACTAAGGTCGTCACATTGACGATCCCTAGCGCGGTTCATGGAACTCCCTTCAACCACGAAGTTGAGCATTTGCAACGATTGGTAGCGATCGCGGACTTGCGAGGAGTCCGAATCGGCATCAAGAGCCAAATCGGTTGCTTGACCGAAGACCCGGACACCGTCAAAAACCTCTGCGATTACGTACCCGGTGTCGGGCTTACTTTGGACCCTAGCCACTACCTTTGTAGCAACCATCGAAACAAGAATTACGAGAAATTGCTCAAGTACGTTTACCACGTCCACCTGAGGGATTCCAAAAAAGACAAATTGCAAGTTCGAGTCGGTCAAGGTGAAATCGACTACAGCCGATTGATCACCCAACTGCAGAACATCGGGTACGATCAAGCCCTCAGCATCGATATGCAACCCGACGAAGGAATCGACATGCGCCAGGAATTACGCAAACTCCGTCTGTTGCTCGATAGTTTGCTTTAATCGATTTCGGATTATCCTGGATTCGTACCCCGAGCACTTATTACTTAGCCCTTGAAGCTCCAGCGCTGCCTGGGATTCATTATATTTTGCTCGAGCCGTGACGACATGTTGCTCGGCCGGAGCAGATGGCTGCTTGGGTGGGGACTTTTGTGATCTCGCCAAATGGCATGGATCCTGCCTGAGCCCCTGTTTTTGGCCTGACCTGAGTTCCAAATCGGGACTGCAAACCAGGCAATAATGAATTATAAACCATCTCACCCTATCGCTCCTTCTTCCTGCCTTAAACCATGGAAATCGTAATTACTGCTGTTGGCCCAGATAATGTCGGGTTGGCCGATCCGATCATTCACGATGTCACTCGTCGAGGTGCCAACATCGCCGAAATCCAAATGTATGACCACGATGAAGCTGCGGTCTTCGCGATGATGTGTCGGCTGCATTTGGACCAATCGCAGTTCCGTGGGCTTCAGGAAGCGATGCGATCGACAGCGGTTGAAAAACGCCTGGAGATCCGTGTATGGAGCCCCGAAGAGCGTGCGAGCAAACCTAATTTGGCGATCTGTACCACACTGTTGGAGTACACGCCTCGAGCAATCCTCGAGTCGATTCGCGATGGCAAACTCAATGCGAATCCCGTCGTAATCATCGGCAATCGACGGAAGTGCAAAGGGATGGCTAAGGAATTCGGCATCCCTTTCGAGTTTATCGGTCGCGAAGATGGATCCGCCGACGACCATGCAATGGTACGGGTCATCGATCGCTATCAAGCGGATTACGTGGTCTTAGCGCGGTACATGAGAGTCTTGCCTCCTGACACGTGCTGGAAATTTGCAGGTGGGCGGATTATCAACTTGCACCATGGCCTGCTTCCGAGTTTCCGTGGATTGCGTCCGTATCACGATGCCTACGCGGCACGGATGTTGACTTTTGGAGCGACATGCCATTTCATCGTTCCCGAATTGGACGCCGGGAACCAAACGATCCACCAGACCACGTTTAGCGCACAGCCCGGCATGAAGCTCGAAGAGGTGATTCGCATTGGCCAGCAGCATAACGAACCGGAGTGCCTCGTGGAAGGAGTGCGCCGCGTTTGCGATCGCGAGGTCCAATTGCACTTCCACCGAGTAATCGCAAGGACCAAAGCATGATCAGCTCACTTATGAACGAAATTCGTGCCACAACGCACGGATTGCAGCTATGCCGCTTGCTGCTAAGCCGCGTGCTGCTATGCCGCGTGACGTTGCCAACTTCTTCCGTACCTAATTTTTCTGCTCTAAGACGCCCCATTCTTTGTACCCTCTGGGGTATCCTCGCTCTAACACCCTACTTACAGGTATCAGCGCAGCAATGGCCCGCAGATCGCGCTCCGAAAACATTGACCGTTGCGACATGGAATCTTGAGTGGTTCTTTGATGATGAAACGAAAAATAATCGCAGCGCCGTTGCCAAGGAGCAATCGGCTCCTAATCGCGAAGAATGGGATTGGCGCGTGGCGATGTTTGCATCGGCGATTGCCAAATTTGAACCAACTATTTTGGCCGTGCAGGAGATCGAAGACCGAAATTGCATGCAATCGCTTACCAAAGTCCTCAAAGACCGGCATGACTTGTCCTACCGTGTTGCATTCATCGATGGTTACGATAGCGGTACGGAGCAAGATGTTGCGATATTGTTCCGATCGGGATTGGTTGAGTATTCCCGTCGAGAACAAAACTACAGCATGTTTAACTCCAAGGAGTTTTATAACCTCTCCAAGCATTTGATCGCCCGCCTCGAGTGGCAAGCCGGCGATCGGACGATCCCTTTAACCTTGATGGTGATGCATCTCCGCGCGACCGCAGATGCTGCCGAACTGCGGTCAAAGCAAGCGAGTTTGGCGCATGAATGGATGAGGCGGCAAATCGCGAATGGGGAAAACGTTATCGTCTTGGGGGATTTCAATGTCGAGGAACCCGCCGGTGCTATTCAGCCAGATGGAGACGGAATGCATCTGCTGCTAGGTAAAGGGACTCCTGAAACCGACGATGACCTCATCGATCTGCTCGAACGAGCTCCTGCGGATTCTAGAAGAACCCATTTGATTCTCGACAAGCAATTCGATCGAATCCTTGCCTCTTCCTCGTTGGTCCAAGGGACTGGCGGCTACCGATTTGAAAAAATCCAAGTATTGTCGCAATTCAACATTCGAGGTGACGGACCCGATGCGGACCATTGGGATACCCGTTACACCAAGGATCGTAATGAACGCGATCTGAGCGACCATCATCCCGTGATGGCGACACTGGAATTGGTCCAACCGTAGCTCCATCGAAAGGTTCAGGCATCTAGACATGACCGGTAATGGCTGAACCCAGGTTTATAGAACCACTGTTGAAAAGCACCAAGCATCGAATGTCCAGCGGGAACGAATCAGGAAACTCACGCCCCGGTGGTCCCATGAAAGGGGACAACGAAAAGAACCGCCCTGCGTGGCAATTGCCGCCGGGCGTATCCAGGGGTACTTGGGATTACGTCCATGAAGTGAGTATCGCCACGCAATATGATGGATTTCATCACGGCCATCCACTATTGGAATTGGATCGCAACTTGGTGATGGGCGTTGCCGATGAGATCTCGTCGAGCCAAGGAATTCAAGCGGGTGTGGCGATCGATCTCGCGTGTGGTACGGGCAGATGCTCGATCCCATTGGCAGAAAAGGGCTGGCGAGTTATCGGTATCGACTTGAGTCAATCGATGCTGAGCGAGGTCGCTACCAAGAAAAACTCCGATACAGCCATTGCGCAGCGAGTAGCTCTGATCCGAGGAAATCTGGTCCAGATGTCGTTTCTAGCCGACCAGCACATCGACATGGCGTATTGCCTATACAGTTCAATTGGGATGATACAAGGAAGGAATAATCGCCTTGAACTACTTAGGCACGTTCACCGCGTGCTGCGTCCTGGTGGACGGTTCATCGTGCATGTCCATAATCGAGGAACTTGGCTTCGGGATCCCGGTGGAGTGCGTCGATGGCTCGCCGACTGGTGGAGAAGTTTCAGGGATTCCCAATGGGAGTTCGGAGACCGGGTTTATGCGTATCGCGGACTTCCAAGTATGTTTTTACATATTTTCTCGGAGAGAGAACTGAAGCAGGATTTGCGTCGATCGGGCTTTCGAATCGATCGCTGGATGCGTTTGAACCGAACCTCCAGCGGGTTGCTCTCTCCACCCTGGTGCAGTGGATTGCGCGCTGGTGGGTATATCGCCATCGTCCAAAAGGCGTAGGCTGCGGGCTTTGGACACTAGAGCTTCTTTTCCAGAAGTTGAGCAATAACCTCAGGCTTGCGCTCCTTTTTGATCCGCTCCAGTTGGTCGGCTGGGACACCGATGCGCTCGAGATTGGTGAAGAGGGACTCCCAAACCTTCTCCCTCTTTTTCCCTTCGGACAGATACAAATCCGTCAGTAACTCCTGGGCCCGCTGGAATGCAACGTCATCGCGATTCTTGTAGTAATTTTTGATGATCGACTGCTGATGCTTGGTAAAGTTCTCCATGGGCATGATGGTTGGATCCCTGAGAGTAAAAGGTTATCGTAGAAAAATGGTCCAGTAGAACCGATGCTCGGCCGAAGTGCTCGCAGCCAGTACTCGTTCAGAGCGAGATGGTCATGCGCGAGCCACTCGGTGGGTGTATGTATTTTCCCTTTATCGGGCTAGTTCGTCGAGAATACTATTGAGTCCGGGTATATCGAGTCCACCGGTGAGTTCTCGCACGCCATGAACGTGCATCTCTTTTGCCTGGGCAACCGCGTGGTTCATCGATTCCAAAATAAGCCGTTGTGCGGTGGACTTGTGGTCTGGATGGAGAAGGCAGTCGGAAAGTTCGACCGTTTGGACGACTCCGAGGCCATTGAGTTCGACAAGGACTTGATGATCACCTTCGCAGGCTCTGCCGCGAACACGGCGGTGCTCCATGTCCGATTTGAGCTTTGAAAGCCGTTCGCCCATATTGCTGGCGGCTTTCATCAGGTTGGCCATCTGAGTTAAATTTTTGAACATTGCTTTCGCTTTAACGCAATTGGAGTTGCATCCAGCCGTCGTCGATTGCCAGCGACGAGAGTTGCAAGTCTCGGAATTGGTCGGGAAGTCGTTCGGACCACCGGAACGGTTTATCGAGCAATTCAGGGCGGAACAGTTGCTCAAATTTGTTTCTGAGGAATGTTCTGAGCGTCACGGCTTCAACGCCTCGTTGCTCTTTACCGCTAAACTCGACATTGACATCCCCATCTCGGACCAACTGGACAACCCCGTCGGCAATTTCAACCCGATAGGAAGCTTCTATCGTGGCCGCCTTGTTGAGGCCTTTTTCTTCCTTCTT